>CAYJHK010000101.1:0-7575 GCA_964369515.1 uncultured Desulfovibrionaceae bacterium | reverse complement strand
ATTGACTAACGTCAACGCTCCAAAGACCTTGCGCAATCAATTGCGCAGAGGTCTTAAAATAATTAATCAGCGTTTCCTTAATCAATGCTTCCCTAGTACTATTTTTGCGTTTCTTTTTCCAACAGTTGTTGCAATGTTTCAAGCCGTTCCAGTTGAGTACGCAATTGGTTAATTTCCATACTAAGAAGCTGCGGCAAAGAGTTTTGCTGTTCGCTCATCTCTTCTTCTGCATTTTGCAGTTTTTCCTCGGCACGTACTTCGCTCATGGCTCCCACAATGACGGCGATGAATACATTGAGCACCACAAATGAAGTGAGCAAGATAAAGGGCACAAAGAACAGCCATGCATAGGGGAACTTTTCCATAATGGGGCGTACAATTCCCATGGACCAACTTTCTAAGGTCAGAACTTGGAAAAGAGTGTAATATGACTCGCCAAGGGTGCTGAACCATTGCGGAAATGCTTTTCCAAAGAGTAGGGTGGCCATAACTGCGAATATATAGAAGACAAGCAAGAGGAGAAAGCTTATCCAGCCTATACTTGGCAGGGACAAGGCCAAGGACTTTACTATGGCTCGCAAGCGGGGGATGGCTGAGATAAGGCGCATAACCCGTAGTACACGCAAAGAGCGCAGCACAGCAAGGGGGCCAACTGCCGGTATGTAGGCAATGCCCACAATAAATAAGTCAAAAAGATTCCAGCCATTGGAAAAAAATCTATGGCGTAATGCCAGCACTTTTAAGGCCAGCTCAATGGTGTAAATGCTTAGAGCAACGGCATCGAAAACGTATAGTGCGGTACCGAAATTTTCCCGTATATATGCCGAAGTGCTCATCCCCAAGGTGATGGCATTCACTACTATAAGTCCAATAATAAATTTCTGTGCCCGTGTTGAAAGAATAAAATTGTACCACTTATCCGGGTGGATGGGTTGCTCTGTAAGATCTTTATCTATCTTACTGTTTTGTTGTAACATATGGTGCTCCTTTGAGGAAAAATTAATTGAGCACGCTTATAAACATCAAAAAGTAAAATGTCAAATGCTTAAAAACCACTGATTTAACCCCCCAAATTTGAAAGTTTACACTCTTCAGTAAGTTTAAGCAGTGTAATATCAGGCATTTCTTATGCTTTTATGGCTATTTTTTGCATTATTCCATCACTTACACGTGTTATTCTCTCACTGTTGCGAGGCCTCAGTTCGCAATTTCTTGTTGTCTGATAAGCTTACCCTGAAAAAAATATGGAACGAATGCATAGAAAATCGTGAATAGGGGGGAAGTAATTCGAAGCAACTTCACCTGACAACTTCATAAAATATGCTGAATAAACTCCCTTCAAACGAAAGTTTTTTAAACTTTAAAAAATTATTGTCGTAATCAACCGTATTAATGAGAAATATTTTTTTAAAAAAAAGCTTGACGAGAACATCGCAATTCCGTATAACTACTCTTGTCAGCACGACAACACTCCCCGGTGGCTCAATCGGCAGAGCGGGTGACTGTTAATCACTAGGTTGGCGGTTCAAGTCCGTCCCGGGGAGCCAAGTGAAATCAAGGGTTTAGATGTAAAAGTCTAAACCCATTTTTTTTGGATTTTGAAATCTCTCCCACCTCTCTCCCACCTTTAGTGATGAAAAATCGTGGTAAAAAATGAACTAAAATTATTTTTGCCACCATCTTTTTCTACATGGCCGGCATAGCCTCAGCACATTCACCGCATTTTTTCATGAGCCAGAGCGTAGCTTCAAGTCTTGGAAAGACCTTCACCTTGCCCATAAGTCGTCCGCCTTTTGGCCCCTTGCCTTGGCTATAGATATTTGCAAGGCTTTTGGGTGTAACATAAGCATACGGAGCTAAAACTTCATACGATACCAATGGCGGTAATTGTTGATAGACCTCTACTGCCCACACAGGGGCGTGTTCCAATTCCGGCGGTAAGTTTTCTGATACATGCATAATGCACCTCATTACAATATAAATTTGACTTTCTGTCATTAAGGTTCATAGTAAGTTAGATTTTGAACATATGAGACTGAGGAAATTACCCCATGAATAAAGTTTGCAATCTTAAAGATATACTACTCAATATCTGCAACTGTGTAGAGCGCAGCACTATAAAAAATGCTGTGGGCGTGTTTTATGAACTTGTTGTGCTAGATGAAAAGGAAATAACATCTTGGAAATTGCTTTATATTAAAATTACAAATCTTTGTGCCCAAGAGCGTTGGCCTAAAAAAGAAAGCGAGCAACTAATACGGCTACTCAAAAGCAGAATGGAACAAGAAGCCCATGTGCAAAGCATTTTAGAACCGGAAGACTTTGCTATTTTCCAAGAGATTGAAAATCGCAGTTTACGAGAAATTGCCCCTTACATTGTTGATCGGTATACATTGAAGTCAGATAAGTCTCGGCTAAAGAAGTTCACCCCTCAAGAGAAATCATGGGAACCACTTTTGAATTTGGTCAAACAATTTCCAGCCATGCACATTGATGGAGCCGATGCTCTTTATTCTGCATTATTAACAAAACGTGGTCTTCTAACTGAAGACGAACACCTTACAGCGCCATTCTTACGCTGTTCATTGTGTTGGCGTTTCGTGCCGTCACGTTTTGTCAAAAACAAGCAAATTCGCTGCAAATACCATAATTATAGTCGTTCCGATAATCTTCCTTCCAAGAAACGAGGATATGAGCATGGTCTTAAAATTAGAAAAGCCGGAAATGTTGGCAAAATAGCAAAGAAAATTGCTGATACTTTGTATGGAACTATATCCATACAACTCGAAGTGAAAGCAGACCTCATAGAATGGATGGAATTTTGGGATTCACCTTGTGAGGCGCAAAAAAAATTACCGCATGAAGTGGCATGGCCTCAAAGTGAAGTGTTGTCTGAACACGTCCCTTCAGTCATGCAGTGGATGCAAAAAGAAAACTGGTATAGCATACCAGAAATCATAAAAGCGATTATGCCCATACATCCTCTTGCCAGTGAGCAAGAGCAAAATTCCATGCAAGCCTACCATGATATATGGGAAGCAAATTTCTTTCTTTTCATTCCCGACATAGCCCATGCTGAAGCGTGGCTACAAGAAAGCCAGCGCATCCGTAAAAACGCCCTTTAGCATGCTTTAGGGGTAACTTTCTCAGTCTCTCAAGTTTACTCTAATTTTATATAACGTCCTCATCATTGTGGGGGCGTTTTTTTGTTGTTAAAAATCCTCCTCAAAAAATGACGCAAGCAAAAACACGAAGTGCGCACTTATGCAATCTCTGCGAGATTGCGTGCGCCAAGTGGGCAAGCCCCCTTGGAACCCCCGAAAATCCAAAGGCAAAAAGGCATAAAGGAAATGAGGATATGCGATATGGCGATTTTTCACGCGCACTTTGGAACAGTACAACGAAGCAAGGGGCAAAATGCCATTGCCAGTGCTGCGTATATAGGAGGTATTTGTCTGAAAAAATTAGATGGTGAAATGGCGGATTATCGTAAAAAAAAGAATGTTTGTGGGCACAAAATTATCATGCCGACTAAATTTGCACATGTAAAAACACCTTCGGCGCAATGGGCATGGAATGAAGCGGAAAATAGTGAAAATCGTAAAAATTCAACAACTGCCCGACGAGGCGATTTAGCTTTACCAAAAGAATTTACGCAAGATGAGTGTTTTGAGGTTGGGTACATATATGCACATGATATTGTTGATAAATATGGTGTTGTCGCACAAGTAAATTTTCATGATTTAGCAACTAACAATCCTCACATAGACATGCAGTGGACGACCCGTAGCTTTGATGGGCAAAAGCTGGGAACGAAAACACGCATTCTTGATGATAAAAAGACGGGACCTGAAGAAATTGTATGGATGCGTGAACAGTGGGCCACCAGAGTTAATGAAGTATTAGCAAAATATGGCAAAAGCATTGACCATCGCTCTTACGCTGACCAAGGCAATGAAAAACTTGCCACGAAGCACTTGGGGCGCAAATGCACAGCTCTTGAGCGCAAAGGTATTAAAACAGAAAAAGCTAATCATAACGATAAGGTACGTGGATATAATAGACTTATTGATGAAAAAAACATTGTAACCCAAGAAATCAACTTATTACAAGAGCAGATACTGGAGGATAAAAATGAACATATTCAGCAAGAAAAAGTATGTAGAAGTGGACGAGAAAACATCCCTGCTAAAGATAAAACATGTGAATTGGGAGGATCAAGAAGAAATGCATCTTCCAGCAGTTGGAGGGCGGGAAATCATGAAAACCCCAACCCAAAGCAGTAAGGCTCCCAGCAAAAAGGGAGTGCGCCTAGAATATTCCAAGACGTTGACCGAGTTGACAAAAGAGAACGCACAACAGAAGAACGAGATTCAAGCTTTGAAAGACAAATTAGCCGAAATAACACAAATATTACACTCGCAGGAACAAGCTCACAAGCAATTCTTAACAGTTCATCAAGAAATGAAAACATTACAGAAGGATGCCGCCCTAAACCTCAGCAAGACCAAACAAGAGTTAACAACATTCAGCACGAGTTTCAACGCTCACATAGAACTCCCTCAAGAAATTCAGAACTTTATCCAAAAGATAGAAAAGGAATTGGACGCACAGAAAGCGGAAGTAAACAAAATAATTACGGACGTATACAACCAACTTCAAGCATTACTGAACGGGGAAGCGAAACCCCACCAAGAAACGGTGGACACAGTAACGCAACAACTTTTGATCATGAGCAGGCGCATCGACAGGCTGGAGAGCTCAATGCGGCGTTAAACACGTCCGTTGTGTCTTCCAAGCTGATTTACGCTGAACAAGCTAATAATATTGAAGATATGGTTCAGTCTATGGCGGCAGATGCAACGCTAAAAGCTCTTGCTCCACATGTTCAAGCATTGAGAACAAGAGAATTTATGGAAGGCATGAAGCAAAACATACTTTCTTCTTCTAAGCCCATTGCTCAAAAGCTGGATATTACGGATGTGATGGCGCGTTTGTCTGCACAAATTACACTTCGAGAGATTGAAAGACCTATATTGCACATGAACAACCTTTATGAGCAAGCGCATCGACAAGTTAGAGAACTCCATACGGCGTTAAACACGTCTTTTGTGCCTTCCATAAAGCCTTACACTGAAGTGCTTAATAATATTCAAGATGTAGTGCAGTCTATAGCTGGAAGTGCAACGCTAAAAGCTCTTGCTCCACATGTTCAAGCATTGAGAACAAGAGAATTTATGGTAGGTATGAAGCAAAACATAATTTCTTCTAAGCCCATTGCCCAAGAGCTGGACATTACGGATGTGGTGGAGCGTTTGTCTGCACAAGCGACGCTTCGAAAGGTTGAAATGCCTATACTGCACATAAATAACCTTTATGAGCAAGTGCATCGACAGGCTAGCGAACTTCATACGGCGTTACAATCCTCTTTAGCTACTGCCACAAAGCTTGAGTCGAAAAACATGATAGAAGTGGTGACACGCTTATCTGTACAAGCGACACTTCAAAAAATTGAACAAATTGCAAGGCATGGAAATAACCTAGCATCGGTAATTGCTACACCTTGGCACATACTTGAACAATTAACGCTGCAAACAATACAAAGCTACCAAGATACGCAAAACATAGCTCAAGTATCTGCAAAAATAGCAGATATCACCACAGCAAAACATATCCGCAAAACTGTTCATAAAATCAAATTTGAACAACGCTTAGCAGATTTCAAAGCCCAAAAACAGCCAGTTCTCGTGGGAAAGACTGACGTTGAAACTCTGAAAAATAAACCGCAGGAAAATGCCCAAAATGAACACGAAATAGCTATAATACAAAACAATTCTAAAAATACGGAGGTCAACAATGACACAAGATACAATGATTCATTTAAACCAAAATAATGAGGAAAATCAAGTCATTTCCCCACAAGAAGAAACATGTGGGCAAGTAGCGACTAAACAGAATGCAACCAGCCAAGAACACTCACCTTCCCCAAAGCGTAAACGTAAAACCAAGGAAGAACGCTTGCAAATTGCCCTCGCAAAACAAGCCGCTCTGGATACTAAAATTGCAGGACTAAAGAAAGAATTGGACGAAAATGCCCAAAAAACGAGAAATCGTGGGCTTATCCTTGTGGGCATCGTGGTGGAACAATGCTTCAAAAAAGATGTATTCAGCGAAGAAAATAAGAAATGGTGGCTTAGGCAGACAAAACGACTGCCCGAAAAGGATCGGGATGCCTATGTGGAGTTTTTGGAAACACTGCGAGATATTAAGTAAAAATTAAATGAGCAATATCCTTAAATTTGCAAAATATACCTTTACAGTGCTTGCGTTTGTGCCGTATAATTGCAGGGAAGAAGATTCTCCAAGCAACAAGTGTTTTTATCTCCTATTTTGATGTAACGCAAATAGTTTAGAAAATTAAGGAGTTATGTATGCTAAAAATATTTTTTTCTGTTCTATGTATACTGTTTTTTACAGGCTCACAAATATGTATTGCGACCCCTCTTATAGATGCCATCAAAGCCGATGATATATCGCTTGTGCAAAAGCTCATTCAAGATGGCGCTGATATCGATGCTCGTGATAAGAACGGGAGGACTGCGCTTATGTTGGCTGCATTTAAGGGACATAGCGAGACTATACAAGTGCTTTTGAATAATAAAGCTGATATTCATGCTCGTGCTTAGAACGATATTACTGTGCTTATGGTGGCTGCAGGGTATGGTCATAGCGAGGCCACACAAGTACTTTTGAATAATAAGGCTGATATTCATGCTCGTGATAACAACGAGATGACTGTACTTATGTGGGCTGTAATAGCTGGTCATAGCGAGATTATACAAGTGCTTTTGGATAATAAGGCTGATATTCATGCCCGCAATAAAAACGACTACACTGCGCTTATGCAAGCTGCACATCATCAAACGAAAGAGGTTGTTGAATTATTACTTAAAAACGGAGCTAATCCAAATCAAAAAAGTAGTAATGCTCCTCACATATTAGAATTGGCAAGGCGAAATAAACATCTGGAAGTTATGGCTATATTAAGAAAATATGGTGCAAGATAGTTTGCTGATGTAGTGAGCTTGTATATTTACATATAGCTTTTATTACATAGACAGACTATAATACTTGCTTTGATTCTTTAACCTTTGCATTGCCGTAAGAAATACTGTTTCGGAGAGTAGTATGTTTTATAAAGATAAATTTCTAGAGTGGTTTAGAGGGCGAAAAATCAAGGAAAGCACATGTATTCATTATATAAGAGATACCGAAAAAATGGAAATCGAGTATAGTGCAGACCTTGAGGCAGAATTTAAAAAAGATTCATGCCAAAGCCTCCGTGAGAAAATAGAAGTTACTCCGATACGCTACGATGACAGTCGAAAAACTAGATATCATTTAATCATAAGGCATTATAGCGATTTTAGAAAGAGTAATTTTTTTGACCCCAATGAGGACATACCAATGTTAGATGATATACCGATGGAGATAAAATACAATATTGCCAATATCATAGAAGAAGGCTCTTTCCTCCCCAAAGAAGAGCTAGAAAACGCACTTAATCGCCTTGAA
>CAYJHK010000100.1:0-7590 GCA_964369515.1 uncultured Desulfovibrionaceae bacterium | reverse complement strand
AGCAGCAGTTGCTGCTAATAATTACTATTAATACATTCAGAATCACGTGGTTAGCGGAAAATTGTGCTGTAATTTAAAGATATATTTTAGGAAAATTGTCTCCTTACTTGCCAAAAAAATGATAAAAAAATATGTATAAAAAATATGTTGCTATACTGTGAAATTTTAAGTATAGAATCTCAGGTTTTGGATATGAATTTCAAGAAGTTTTAAAAAGAGTGTATGTTATGGAAAGAGTAGAAATCCACAGTATTTTGCATAAGGCATATCAAGATACTACCTGTCCCGTATTTTGTATGAATAAGTACGGGGAAGTATTATATGTATCAGATAGCTTCTTACAATTTTTTCGGCAAGATGACGCTGTTGATATCAAAGAGAATGTGGAGAAATATTTTCCTTTTCATCCGTGTACTTGTTCTAAAAAGAAGGATACTTGTAAAAGTTATTTGCAAACAGCGTTGCGTGAGGGCTTTTGCCAGTTCCAGTACTTGCATTTATTTGAAAATGAAGAACAAATGCTGGTTAATTATACGCTCACGTGTATGACATTTTCCGATGAAAACATTGTAACTGCATATGCCAAACCTGCCCAAGAGACAATAAATTCCATTGCTTGCCAAGCCTCTCTGCATTCAAATCTCATCAGCCTTGTGAATATTTCACCCACAGCCATTTGTGTTTGGACTGAAGAACATGAACTTTTACAGTGTAATGCAAGCTTTTTAAAGCTCTTTGGCATTGCTCGAAAAGAAGATTATGTAAACAATTACTTTAACTTTTATCCGACGTATCAAAGTAATGGAATTTCGTCTAAAAAAATGTTGCACAAGATTTTGCGCAAGGCTTTTACCGAAGGCGAAGCTTCCTTGGAATGGGTGTGGCTTAGAAGTGACGGAACCGAAGTGCCGACGCAGCTTTATATCCGGCGTTTCGAACATAACGGTGTGCGCTTGGTGGCTGAATATATATATGATATAACAGAGCTTAAAAAGAACCAAGTGCGTGCACAGGAAGCAGAAAAACGTGCGTACGCCATGCTTGACAGTGCTCCTTTTTCAGTCATCTTTTGGGACAGAAATTTCCGAGCCATTGATTGCAACCGTGCTTGTTACGAACTTCGTGAATTTGACACAAAGCAAGAGTATTTAGATAATTATTACAGCACCGTTCCCGAATTTCAGCCAAATGGTGAATCCACCTTGGCTTTTGGGTTAAATCTTGCCAAAAAAGCGTATAAAAATGGATTTGCCAAGGCTGATCTTATGCAAATGACCAAGCATGGCGAGCTCTTGCCTTGTGAAACCGTGGTGGTACATACAAAATATAATGATGAAGATATTGTCATCAGCTACTCCAACGACAAGCGGGAAATCTTAGCTACCCAAAAAATTGCCGAACAAGCGGAGGCACGTAATAGGCTTATCCTTGACTCCATGCCCCTTGGCGTACACTTTTGGGACAGTAACGACAATCTTGCCTATTGCAATATGGAAGTTGCTAAAATGTTTGGTTTTTCAACTAGGGAAGACTATATAGAAAACTTTGAAAAAACACTTCCTGAATTTCAACCTGACGGAACCCTCACGAAGGAATTCTATGAAAATTTTTTGACAAAGAAAACGGAAGAAAAATCGATACGTTTTGAACTTATGCGCATCCACCCGAGAGACGGATCACCCATGCCTGCAAGGGTTGTGCTTGTGCCCATTATCTTTGAAGGTAAGCTTGGTGCCATAAGCTATCACATGGATTTACGAGAACACATTTCCATGCTCAGTGAGATAAGCAAAAGGGAGCAGGAGTTACAAAAAGCCATTGATATTGCAGAAAAAAATGCACAGGCAAAAAGTGAATTCTTGGCCAATGTCAGCCATGAAATACGCACGCCCATGAACGGTATTATTGGCTTGTTACATATCTTAAAGAGCACCACGCTTCAAGAAAATCAAAAAGATTATGTGCAAAAAATATCATTCTCTGCGAAAAATTTATTAAATGTAATCAATGACATCTTGGATTTTTCGCAAATAGATTCCGGACAGCTTGCCCTTAATGAAACGCCCTTTATTCTTGGATACATCTATCAAGAAATCGAAGAGCATTTTGCTCCCATCTGTAAAGCAAAAAATATTGCCTTTAAGATGAATAATACTCAAATAGAGCAACAAGTATTTCTTGGCGACGGTCAACGCTTAAAGCAAGTGTTTTTTCATTTGATTGATAATGCCATAAAATTTACGGAAAAAGGCAGCGTTACACTTTCTGCAAGAATTATATCGTCAAACAAACACGCTGTAAATTATGTTTTTTGTGTAGAAGACACGGGTATTGGCCTAAGTGAAAAACATTTTGACGATTTATTCGAAGCATTTTCCCAAGGCGATTCCTCTTTTTCACGTAAATACGGTGGCCTTGGTCTTGGATTGAGCATTTCGCAGCAGATTGTGCAACTCATGAACGGTAGGATGTGGGTAGAAAGTCAGCTTGGCAGCGGAAGTTCTTTTTGTTTTGAGCTTAGCCTTAAGCCTTGCTCCAAACAAAACATGCCTTTGAATGCAGAAATCACTATACCTGATGAACAAAAACGTAAGCAGGGCTATATTCTCTTGGTAGAAGACAATGATATCAATCAATTTATTGCCGAAGAAATTTTGACAAGTGTCGGTTATACGGTGGACATAGCCGAAAATGGCAAGATTGCCCTTGAAATGATTGAGAAAAATAATTATGATTTGGTGCTCATGGACATACAAATGCCCATTATGGACGGCTTAACTGCCACTCGCAATATTCGCAGTATGGAAAAATTTGGAAAATTGCCTGTTGTTGCCATGTCAGCCCACGCCTTGCCGGAAGACAAGCAAAAAAGCCTTGAGTGCGGTCTCAATGACCATATTACCAAACCCATTGAGCCGAAAGTATTGTTCTCTGTTTTGGAATATTGGCTGAGCAAAATACAGTAATACAATGAAAAACAGGGAAAATACAGCAACTGTTCATGTTTAAATATATACCGCTATTTGTAATAGTTTTAGCCTTTGTACTTTTTTTCGTCGCCGGAAAATATATTTCCAAAAAATATCTTTTACTTGGCATACTTAGCTTTTTTGGCATACACGCTGTGCAATATTGCTTGCGCTTGAACGGCATTGTCATTGACGAGTTGCACATGCTCAAAACATGGCTTTTGGCAACGGGCGTTATTTTATTGATTATTTGCGCCGGATACACTTGTTTTAACAGAAAAAAAACCACCTTCAATCCGGAAAGACGCAGTGCTCTTTTTGCCATGGGTGCCACGCTTCCGGCCGCATATGGTGTTTGGCAAGGCGTGCGCATTCCGGAGCCTGTACAGCACGATTTTTATTCAGCTAAAGTCCAAGGTAGCGTAAAAATACTTCAAGTCACCGATATGCACATCAGCGGCCTTTTTGGCAAAACGTGGTGTGCGGATATGGTGGCCACCATCAATGCCGCAAAACCCGATATTGTTGTTTTCACTGGAGATATGTCCGATGGCTTCCTGCAAGAACGCTATGAGGATTTGCAGCCCTTAAAGGATATTAAAGCTCCCATGTACGCTTGCCTTGGTAATCACGAATATTTTTATGATTTTAAGGGTTTCGTGAAACTTTTTCAGGAACTTGGCATGAATATCCTCGCCAATGAACACGCCACTGTCAATGTACGAGGGCAAAAACTTATCCTCGCAGGCATAACCGACCTTGTGGCAGCACGGGGCGGTTACGAAATGCCCGATATTGACAAGGCCCTCAAGGGGGCTGACCCAAGCTTACTGACCATTATGCTCAACCATCGCCCTAATTTTACCCGTGAAATCGCAGCAAAGGGCGTGGATTTACAGCTTTCAGGGCATACGCACGGCGGACAATTCATTCCGCTCAATGCTCTTGTAAAGCATTACAATAAAGGGTTTTTACATGGTTGGTATGATATTGAAAACATGAAGCTTTTCGTAAGTTCCGGGGCTGCGCTCTGGGCAAGAGCACCCTTTAGATTGGGAGTGCCCGGCGAGTTGCCGGTGTTTATTGTTCAAAATCACAGTGGAAAAGCTTGATTTCATTTGAGAGTAGTCATGAGGGAAAAGGCAAGGAAAGGTAGATAGTTATGAAACAAAAACAAGCCTTTATCCTCTTTGTGCTCATTATTCTTATCTGGGGCATCAATTGGACGGTGACAAAATACATCGTCCTGTCAGTTCCGCCTTTTTGGTCCAATGCCATTCGCTCGCTCATTGCAGCTATAGCTTTGTTTTCATTACAAATTGTGCGTGGTCAATGTATCATTCCGCAAAAGCGTGACCTTCCGGCCATTTGTATTGTAAGTATCTTTCATATGACGATTTTTGCCTCACTCATGGCCGTGGGTTTGCAATACGCTTCCGTGGGTCGCTCCTCCATCTTGGGCTATACAACGCCTCTTTGGGTGACGCCGGCAGCTATATTTTTACTACGTGAACCGGTACATAAATTACGCATGGTTGGGGTTGTTTTAGGCATTGCCGGTGTGCTGGTACTCTTTGCGCCGGCGCTGAAAAATTTGAGCCTCGGCTCCGAACTGTTTGGAAACGCATTGCTTCTGGCGGCCTCATTTTCTTGGGCCATAACCATCATCGGCATCAAAAAAGTGACGTGGCATCATAGCCCCTTTCAGCTGGTGTCATGGCAATTGCTTTTTGCTACGCTGCTTTCTGCGCTCATTGCCTTCATTATGGAAGGGCTGCCCAAGATTGATTTTAGTTTTGCGCTCTTTTGGCAGCTCTGTTACAGCGGCATCTTGGGGACGGCCTTTGGTTTTTGGGCCATGACTGTGGTCAATGTAAGCTTGCCGGCTGTGGTCACTTCCCTTGGGCTGTTGGCAACGCCCATAGCTGCCATTGCTTTCTCTCTCTGGTTTTTGGATGAAAAGCTCAGTTCAGACCTGATCATTGCCGGCAGTTTAATTCTCATGGGTATCGCTTTCGCAAGTATGCAAAATACCAAAAAAATTAACGAAATTCGGTAATATATATTATGAAAAAGCTTTATTTTATTCTCATTTTCATGAGTGTACTACTACTAGCTTGTACTCCAAATAATTTCCAAAAAAACTATCAAGTTGTACAAAGTATCAGTAATAACAGTAGTATACAGACTTGTAACGTCCCACGTATTGTCGTTGTACCTGTGGATGTAAACATTGAGCAGACGCAAAATGAATTGCAAGGCTATGAACTTATAGGCAAATCGACTTGGACAGACAAAATAGCTCAAAGTAATAACCATGCCATGGAGCAAGGGAAGAGGGTAGGGGCGTGCCTTGTACTTTGGCAAAAAAAATATGTGGGAACCATACATACCAAGGAGCGTATTCCTACTTTAAATCCTACCCAGCCGCAACTTTTTACCCTTGATTACCTACTGGCCGGTTCTCCTGCACCCTTGGATAATTATGAAGAAGTGCCTGTTTCGTATAAATATTTTCGCCATACAGCTCTATTTTTTGCGAAAAAAACTCCGTGAGTTCTTATGGAGAAACTAATCGTTATCTTTCTGATTTGACATTTTCAACATGAGCTCTTGCAAAATGCAAAAAAATTTCTAAAAACCACATTTCTTTTCTTGCCAAGAATGCATAAATACGTTACGTTATGGGTCTTGATAAGAGGCATAAATAATTCTACTAGGTTGGGAAATATGCTTCATAAGTGAATAAATTAAGCTATTAACCTTGAAATCTTCCGTGTTAAGAATGCTTTATTTATGGAAAATTTATGAAGATGTACTCAACGTGCGTATAGTAATGCTTGATTGCATGTAATTACTACTTGCATGTAGATTATGTCTCAAGCTTCCTTCATTTTGCTAAAATAATTAATAATTTTAATTTTGACTTTCAAAGGAACGTGCGTATTTACCGAGAAGGTAAATTCACTAAAGAGGTATGAGTATGATACTTTGTGCTTTTTTTCTCAAGTTGGGCATTAGAAAAATTAAATATATAGGGGGTTTTCATGTCAATTCGTAAAGTCTTTCTTTTGTGTGGGCTTTTGCTTTTAAGCTTGTGTAGTGTAGCACTGGCAGCAGATGCCGCTGTTGGCACAGGTCAGGAGTTACAAAACGCTGCCAACGCCGCATCGGGAACTGCTATTTCTTGGTGGATTTGGCCTTTGGCACTCTTGATATTTTGCTTTGTGCTGGGTGTCATCGCCGTGCTTGCCGGTGTGGGCGGCGGCGTGCTTTTTGTGCCGCTGGTTAGTGGATTTTTCCCGTTCCACTTGGACTTTGTGCGTGGTGCCGGGCTTATGGTCGCTTTGGCCGGCGCTCTTGCAGCAGGACCCGGATTATTAAGGCGTAATTTTGCGAGCTTACGGCTTGCACTACCCATTGCGCTTGTGGCCTCCACGTTCTCCATTATCGGTGCCATGATTGGTTTAGCCTTGCCTGCGCACATTACGCAATTGTGTCTTGGCGCAACCATTATGGGTATCGCTGTTTTACTTTTAATGGCAAAAAACTCTGTGGTTCCGGTGGTTAACAAGCAAGATGCACTCAGCGTTGCCTTTGGGATGCAAGGGATATTTCTTGATCCAAGCAATAATGAAAAAATCAGCTGGAAAACACACCGCACCTTACAAGGTATGTTGCTGTTCATCATCATCGGCATCATGGCAGGCATGTTCGGCCTTGGCGCAGGCTGGGCCAATGTTCCGGTGCTCAACCTCTTAATGGGCGTTCCGCTAAAAATTTCTGTGGGAACTTCCAAATTCTTGCTGTCCATTGCCGACACTTCCGCAGCTTGGGTTTATCTAAACCAAGGTGCCGTACTGCCCATGATTGCCGTTCCGTCCATTGTGGGGCTGATGGCAGGATCCGTGGTGGGTGTAAAATTACTCGCCCTTGCCAATCCTAAATTCATCAGAATTCTTGTAATCAGCGTGCTTCTTTTTGCAGGCGCACAAGCCCTTTATAAGGGTGTTATCACCATTCCAAGTGATACGGATGCATCGACTAAGGTGGAACAACCTGCACAAACCGAAAAAGTACCAGCTAAGGAATAAAAGGAGTATATCATGGATAACAACGATGTTTCTGCCTCTCCGGCGCAAGTTCGCTATGCAAATTTATTGGGTCTCATCTCCAATATTGGACTTGTGACGCTCATTGTAACTTTTTGTATGTACGTTTTTGGTTTCAGCTTTGCCGCCCCACACGTTCCCGTAGACGAATTGGTGAAAACATGGGGAATGAGTTCGGCAGAGTTTAATAAATTACATAATGTACCCATGGGCTGGGGTTGGCTTAAGCTACTTGCTCAAGGAGATTTTAGTAATTTTATTGGCATCGCCATTCTCGCAGGGGTCACCATTGTCTGTTACGCTCAGCTTTGCGTAGACTTTGTTCGCAGCAACGAAAAGCTTATGGCTGCCATTGCTTTTATTGAAATTATAGTGCTCATCGCCGCAGCTTCCGGTGTGGTGGGTGGTGCTCATTAATAAAAACACTGATTAATTATTTTCTTGAGGGGGGAAGGGGCACGGCATTCTAATTTGCGATATTTTTTGTTGGGGGGGGGGGGGGGGGGGGG
>CAYJHK010000099.1:0-7599 GCA_964369515.1 uncultured Desulfovibrionaceae bacterium | reverse complement strand
TTTTCCAAAAAGGTCCCTCCCCCAAGAAAATTTTTACAAAATTAGAATCACGTGGCATGGATACTTTGTATTCCCTTGGTTGTTCCTGTTTTAAAAAATAGGGCAAGCCCCTTGTGCTTAAAGGAAACAATCATATGTAATGTGTATCGTCATACGACACAGATGTCAAGCTTACACAACTGCACCGAAAAACAAAAAAGTGGTTAGTCATAGCACACGCTACAACTAACCACTTTTCAACACTAGTGTCCAATTATTACTAAAGAAGGGAGGTTATCCTTAGTAAAAATAATTCTTATAAGCCATCCAACAGTGCCATAACACGGCTATAATCAAGACCTTGATGGGCGGACAGAGCCTCTTCACGGTTGTGCGCTAAATCTTGTTGCACGTTATCCATGAGTTCCTGCGCTTCTTCATCAAGGGGGGCGCCAAGGGTGAGAGATATGGTATCAAGCTTTTCTTGACTGAGCGGTGCAGCTTGCGGCCGTGGCGGCGCACTTGGCTGACTTTCCGTTGTACTTGTCGCATAGGCATTGTACAAGCTATTGATTGCATTTGACATAGGTCACATCCTTACTTTATAAATTTATATTATCCACCGATCAATTGTTGCGCCATCTTCGGTAAGGAGTTGGCCTGTGCCAACATAGCAACAGCTGATTGGGTGAGGATTTGGTTACGCACAAATTCCGTCATTTCCACAGCAACGTCCACGTCGGATATTCTGGATTCGGCCGCTTGCATATTTTCTGCTTGCACTTCTAGGTTATCAATGGTGCGTCCCAAGCGGTTTTGAATGGCACCAAGATGGGCACGAATTTTGTCCTTGGAAATAATGGCCTCATTGATGGCTACGAGGGCTTCTTGCGCACCTTCTTGGGTGGCTATGGTTCCGCCGGCAACTTCAGTTCCCAATTTTTGTGCAAAAGCTTCAGCGGCGGCTACAACGCCTTGTGGTGGACCAACAAGACTTCCATTGGTAATATAGGTGGCTTGTGCAGCTCCAATGGCCGTGTTAACAGCTGCACCGGTGGCAGTTGAGCCGGCGACAGCAATTGGTTCTGACACTCCATTTCTATTGACTGTAGCAATGGTGCCGTTATATTGAACATGTGCATCTAGCACAGAGACAGGAACATGACCTTCCATGGCTGCCCAAGCAGTGGCTTGTGCCGTCTGCTCGTTTAGAAAATCTGTCTCAGAATTTTCCGGAACCACGGGCACTGGTGCAACATAAGCCCCTGCATACACTCCTTCGTATTCGGCAATTACTACAGCTCTAGCCTCCTCTGCAAGCCTATCAGCTTCGGCATGAATGGCTGTCTGCAATGCGGCTGCTTCAGTAGTATTTAATGGCGGAGCGGGCAAGGTTGTAACATCCATTCTGCCATATATATCGGCAGTAATAGCAGCATATGCACTATCATAGGCGGCCTGCCCGGCTTGCTCAATATAGGCATTGGCACCGTCGGCGGTACGCGCAGGCAAGGTCATGGGAGCAATAATGGTACCGGTAGCAGCCATTTGTTCAGTAATATTTAAGACAGCATCGGCAGCGACTTTTACAGCCGTTTCATCGGCAGCAGCGGCAGCATCCACAGGCGTCATGCCGGCAAGTATGTTTGCATCATAGGCCGGTGTATAATTTGCGGCATAGGCTTCATCATAGACATAATCCATGGCGGCCTGTGTCATAAGTTGGTCAACATTTGCGGCATTGGTGGCTGCTTTTTCTGCCCTTTCGGTGGCGATTCTATTTGCATCCTCCGGCGTCAGGCCGGGAATTACTCCCCCACCTAAAGCTTGGTCAGCAGACAGAATCGCTTCAATATCTGCAGTTTCGGTGGTGAAAATTTCATTATAGGTAGTGGATTGCACAGCACCAAGACCGGCATTTTGAGCCGTTTCGTAGTCCACTATTGTGATAATATTATCAAAATTTTCTCTATTATTCCCAAGCCCTAGAGCAGATGCCGTTACATTACCAATTTGGATGTAATAATAGTCTTCTGCCGAATCGTTGGAGGTGCCAAAGTGTACCTTCAATGCTCCCGTTGCATTCAACTGACTGCCGTCGTGGGCGCCGGACAAGGTACCGTCGAGCAATTTAATGCCGTTAAAGTCGGTGGCGTTGGCGATACGGGTGATTTCCGAAGCTAGGGACTGATACTCGGACTCAATCATGAGTCTTTGGGTGGAATTGTAAGTACCCGTGGCGGCTTGTTCAGCCAGCTCCTTCATGCGAATGAGCTGATTGTCGATGACCTGCATGGCGCCGTCTGCCGTTTGGATTAAGGATACAGCATCGTTGGCGTTACGAGCGCCTTGTTGCAAGGTAGCTATATCGGCTCTTTGGAGTTCTCTGATGGCAAGGCCGGCGGCATCGTCGGCTGCGCTATTGATGCGCAAACCCGATGACAGGCGTTCTGTCGAAGTTGCTAAACGCCCATAATGGTTATTTAGATTACGGGCAACATTGGCGGCCATTAAGTTATTATTTATTACTAAAGACATAAACCCCTCCCAAGGTGTTTGGACATTTTTTCCGTTAATAACTAGCGTTGTCTTGTATCAAGCAATATGTGTGCCACGGGAGAAATTGATGTTATCTTGTTGATAATAAAGAAAGTATTTGAAGAGAAGACGTGCTTTTTATGGGGAAAAGTTTTCTTTACGCAAAAATATAGGCGCAATGTTCCGCATATTTTTATATTTACTATGCTACATATCTTGTTTATAAATTTTTTTTGTCGGTAATCCGTAAAGTAAACATTAATATATTGGGGATTTGTTTGTGAATGTACTCATTATAAACCTCACTCGCTTTGGCGATCTTTTGCAAATGCAGCCGGTTATCTTGGGCTTGAAGGCACAAGGTCATGCCGTTGGTCTCATATGCTTGGATAATTTTGCAGCGGCTGCGGTACTATTGCGAGGTCTTGATTATGTGTGCCCCTTGCACGGCGGAATGCTGCTGCGTGCCCTTGCGCCGCAAGCAGAGCATAGGGAAACAGCGCAAGAGGAATCGTGGTTTACGGCTGTGCAGCAAGTGGAAGACTTGGTACGGCATGTGGCGCAATATTTTCCTGTGGACATGTTGGTGAATACCACAGCCACCTTGAGCTCCCGGCTTTTGGCACGGCGTTTGAGTCATGCTTTTCCGGCGCAATCTTCCGCAAGCGGCGATGAAAGCGGCATACCCATCCTCGGTTTTGGGCTGGATGCTTATGGTTTTGGCGAAAGCGGCAATATGTGGAGCACATTTTTGCAAGGCGCCAGTGCCGAGCGGCTGAACTGCCCCTTTAATCTTGTGGATATGTTTCGCTCCGTGGCCAATGTGGCGGATCTCCCTGCCATGAGGGGGCTTAAAAAGCCGGAAGAGCGTTTACAGCACGAGGTCGAGGTCATCCTCAATGCCCAAAAGCCGCCCACGTGCAAGGGCTTTGTGGCTTTTCAGCTAGGTGCAAGTGAGCACAGGCGGCAATGGCCCATTAAGTCCTTTGCCGAGCTTGGGGCAAGGCTTTGGGAAGAGCGTCAGCTGTGCCCCTTGCTTTTGGGGACTAAGGCCGAAGAGGGGTTGGCGCAAGGCTATGCGCAGTTGCTTATGTCGCAAGGACAAGCTTCGATGGTGGCGGCGCATCCATATATAGATCTCATAGGCAAGACCGACATTTTGCAACTTGCGGCTTATTTGCGAGCATGTGAGCTTATTGTCAGCAATGATACCGGCACCATGCACTTGGCAGCCGGTCTTGATGTGCCGGTTGTGGGTATATTTCTGTCCACAGCGCAAGCCTTTGATACCGGCCCCTATGTAACCAATGCTTGTTGCCTTGAACCGTCCCTTGAGTGTCACCCTTGTGCCTTCCATAAGCCGTGCAAATTTGGAAAAAATCAACGCTGCTTGCAAAGCATTAAACCTAAACTTGTGGGAGATTTGGTCGAAAACTTTTTGGAGCATGGTGCGTGGGATGAGGGCGATGTGTGCCGTCAAGAGCAAGTGCGCATATGGCGCAGCGAAATGGACGATAAAACCGGATTTATAACGCTTTACGGCCTTTCAGGGCATGAAAATGAACAACGTAGTCACTGGTTGCATGTGCAACGCTATTTTTATCGTCACATTCTTGACAATGAACTCGATTCATTTATGGCAGAAGAGTCTAGCCTTATTTCCCATGAATATTCAAGCTATTACGCCCATAAAATGACTGAAAACACCTCGCCGGCAACAAAGGAATTGGCTGAGCATGTTCAGGGGTTGAGTGTAGAGTTTCGCCAAAATGTGGCAGAAACCTTGGAGCAGTGTACTAACTTGTTGTTATTGTTACAAGAAAATATACGACTTGTGCAACGAATGCCGGTGAAAAACAGCGGCGCTCGCATTGTGGGCATTTGTAATTCCATTTATGGCGTGCTGGAAAAATGTCCGCCCTTGAAGGCATTGGGGCATTTGTGGCTTGTTATTTTCCAAGAGCGTGGAGCTCAATGGGAAAGTTTTGCCGAACTTGTGCTTTCGTTGCGTGCGGTGTTGCTTTACTGGCTAAATATCATGAAAAATTAATATTGTTGATGTTTTAATGTTGAATATGCGCTCAAAAATATACTTTGAACATAAAAATAATGACATGGATTTTGCAATATTATTCAACAGGCTGTTATTGAATGGAAAGTATTGCATGTAAAATTTGGCACTGAATTTGCTAGAGATAAAGTACTGAAAAAATTTTCCCACGGGAATTGAGGAGGGCTTTATGATAATTATTGATGGACGCCAAAGTGACTTGCAAGTGGCAAATTTTAGTAACCTTGAGGAAATCCTTGTTAATGTGATGGGTGATAATGATATGGAAAACCGCATTGTCACCGATGTTTTGGTGAATGAAGAGCAATTTACCGAAATATATCCACACCAAGCCGAAGACATTGGCAGCGATTTTATTCAGCGTGTTGAAGTGCGCTCTGTGCCCATTGGCGACATGGCCATAGATATTTCCGAAGAAATGTACAAAGTTGTACAAATTATGGTGCACGGAAGCAAACAAGTTGCTCGTCTGTTCCGTCAAGCAAATGACACCGAAGGTCTTGAATTGTTACAAGATTTGCTCGACGTAACCCGTGATTTCTTGAGCATGGTGGATGCACTTCGCAAACAATTTAATATCGATGCCAGCTCCGATGTGGAAGAAAACACACAAAAACTTTCTTCGCTTATTACAGAACTTACCGAAGTGCTGGAAAATGAAGACTGGGTTCTTTTTGCGGATCTTTTAGAGTATGAATTCTTGCCAAGCTGCGAAAACTGGAAGCAAATTATTCAAGTGCTTCGTGAAGATATTCGTAGTTGCACACAACAATAAATGATATTCTCGGGCTGTTGCAATAGTGCGACAGCCCTTGGCGAAAGAGGGTTTTAAAACGCATGAAGGGTACAATGCGTCTAGCGTTGCTGCCTTTTGCGTCTGGGTTATACTGCACGATTTATTAGAAAACAGGCAAAATATTTGTCTGTAGAGGGTAAAAATATGCATACAGCAGCACGATATCTCGATGAAGCCATTGCCATTGGAATGGAAGAGCTTTTAGCTCTTTCCAATGAAGATTTTGATCAAGCTGAAAAGTTGGCTGAACGTCGCTCATGGCTTATTTCTCAGGCGTGGTCAGTACGTCAAGGGTGTGACAATATGTCCTATAAAGCAAAACTTCTGCAAATACATAAGATTCAGGCTCGTCTTACTGAAGAAGCCAGTGCAAAAAAACAGCATATTCGTGCAGGCCTTGTTCGTTCTCGCCAAGAATCACGTAGGATGGTGGGATATAAACAAGCCATGTGCTTTGATTAATAGGGTGTTGAAAAGACCGTCTAACGACTACGTCTTCGGTTCCCTTAAGCGTTCTTCGTTCATCGCAATGGTTTGATTTTAGAGCGAAAGTTATTGTGAGCGCAAGCGATCTATGCATGAGGTCTTTAAACATAAAAAGCCCTTTCAATTGCTTGGAAGGGCTTTTCTCGTTGATATAGTTTAACGCTTTTGAGTTTATATTTTTATACGGCTGCTAATTTTTCTTTCATAAAATCAAATCTTTCATCACGATTTTTTGCTCTGTTTTGACACGCACAAGACTTACAAGCTCCGTTACACTTACAAGATTCTTTCAGAAAAAGAATACGATTTCCTTGATGTCCAAGCTTTTCAATTTGTTCTAATTGTGTGCTATGATATCCTTTAAAAATCACATTACGTGATGGGATTTGTGCATAACACGTCTTAAAAATATCACTGCACCCTTCGCTCATGGGCAAAAGTTTTCTAACGTCTAAAAAGATACGAACATCGTCCGCCGTCACTTCATCAATAAGTGCAGAAAATCCATCGGAGTCTTCGTGGGTAAAATCTCCGGAAAGTGCAATATGTACGCCGGTAATGCTCTTGCGCATGGATATATTGAATGCTTGTCTCATGGTATATTCCTCTGGAATTTGTAGAGCAATTCCACTTGGAACTGCTATATTGAAGCCGTATATTGTTCGCATCGTATTACACATTTTGATTTTTACAATATACGGCTCTTAAATTTAATTAAACCGCACCGGATAACACTTTTTTTACAAAATCATCGATGGAATCTTTTTCTGATTGCGGATCCCCATCAATTTTTAATGTGTCCAATACCTCTGCTCCCATTGCCGTAAGCTTTTGTTCGATTGAATCCACAGCACCGCAGAAATAGGTGTAACTGCTATCCCCACAACCAAAGACAGCAGTTTTTTTATCCTTGGCATTGATACTGTCAAATTCGTCAAAAAGTGGAATGAAGTCATCTTGAAGTTCAATTTCTTCATCTCCCCAAGTGGAGCAGCCAAATAGAACGAGGCTATAGTCATCACAAAGTCCATTGGCAGTAACGCCGTCTGCACTTTCGTTTGTAACTTCATAACCCTCTGAAACAAGTGCCTTTTTGACATAATCTGCAACAAATTCCGTGTTACCGGTGGTGGAACCATAAACAATTAAAGCTTTTTTCATACAATCTCCTTAATAATTAAAAATGTATCCAATGAGAATGATAGTCAAAATCATTTTTATTTGCAAGCTTTTTTTAAATTATTTTTATAACATTTTAAGCTATTGATTTATTAATTAAAGATGGTCTTATTTGCATAGGAAGATGTCCGTACAATTTAATAGGCATGGATTGCTCTTCGCAGGTTCCTCACAATGACTTGATTTTATGGGTAAATTCATTGCGAGGTTAGCGAAGCAATCCATGTGTTATGTCAATTTTAAGAATTATGCAGAGGGCTCATGGTAAACTTTTGTACAATTTTCTTAATACAAAGAGCTTGCATATAGCACTCCTAATCTTTATAATGAGTGAGGAAAGTGAGTTGAGGTTCATCGATTTCCGATACTATACATCACTTACCAGTCAGCTAACAGGCTGTTGAAAAAGTGCAATCTACTTCGTCAGACTCGTTTTTGCTCCGGTCATGTATGTCTGTATACACTTCCTACGCAAAAAACTTCGTCTTCCTCGTATCTTACACTTTTTGAACAGCCTGTAGGAAAACGATAAAGTTAACGTTTTATTTGA
>CAYJHK010000098.1:274-7742 GCA_964369515.1 uncultured Desulfovibrionaceae bacterium | reverse complement strand
GGCGCAAGCAAAAGTTCCCCCCACAAAAAATATCGCAAATTAGAATGCCGTGACCCCTCCCCTACCTCACTTACAAAAATAAACTTGTTATTCCGGAAGTATTTTGACCACACGCACGCTGCCCTTACTTGCATTGACAGCTTTCCTAAAATCTTTCAACCAATGCGACCCATTAAGATGTTGAGCGAGCCATTGGCTAAGGTGCAAAACAGGGCGTTTTATGTCAAGATTGACGAGCACACGTCCAATACCCACCTTACATGAAGGACACGAGACAAGCACAGGTCCGGCGTAATTCCCCAAAGCCTCGGCAAGATTGTTTTTTTTGCGCTCACGTAGGCGATTATAAATATGCGGTGCAGTCATAGCCCCCATGCCGGATTCACCGCAACAGCCCGGCGAAGTAACAAAGGTTGCGCCGGTAAAATCCGTAAGTGCCTGTAAAAGTTTACTACGTCCTTTCACCTTATGCATTCCCGGCCACTCTGTATGGCAGGCTTCGTGATAAAGGCGTGGCGCTCCGTCAAGATTTGGCAAAGGCTCTAGGCTTTCAAGAGCAAGCTGCACAGCATCCTTATGTACAAGCTGCATACTATGGGTAAGTTGCTCAATGCTTTCGATGCACGTACCGCAAGCTGTGGCAATATATTGAACATCAAGTCCGGCGTCCCTTGCTTGCCCACAAAGCTCAACAAATAATTTACGCACATTTTCACGATTGCGCCTATACAATTTTTCCATGCCGGCGGTGAGCAAAGGATAACCACAGCACAAATGCCGGGGAGGAATGATGACACTGTGCCCGGCTTTGAGCAATAACATCAAGGCCGCCGTGGGTATGCGATCGTAAAAAAGAGCACCGCCGCAACCGGGGAAAAAGATAACCGCCGGTTTTTTTTGCGTTTGTTTTGCTGAATTTTGCGCATCATCTGCGGCAATATCAGGGACAAAAATATGCCCTCGTTGCAGTTTTAGTGATTCATAAACATTAGTATAGCCAATTTTCGCTCCCTTGCCCGAAAGCAACGGACTTTGAAATGAGCTCGTCCAGCCCTTGGGGATACAATCCATGCATTTATTTTGCATTTTCTGTCCAAAAGAAGCCACTTTCGCCGCCTTGGGGATGCGCAGATGCGGATTTGCCAAAAGCCATGACAATACTCGGGACTTTATGGGATGCCCACCAAAGCCTTTAGATTCCAAGGTGCTACGCAGCGTTAAGGCCACTTCACCCGAAGGTATTTGCACCGGACACACAGAGGCACAGCGACCGCAAGCAGTGCAATGTTCAAAGATATCATTAATATGCTGCAAAAGCCGTTCGTCAAGCTGACCTGTGCTGGCTTGAGTATAATAAATGGCCTCAAGTAAGGTACCAAGAACCATATTTTTATTGCGGGGATGCCATTGCATGGAGCGTTCGGGATAGGTCATGGGGCAGACATGCTTACACTTTCCGCAACGTGTGCAATTTTGCACCAGCGCAAGCAAGTGCATAAGCTGTTCCTTGTCCGGAAGCCCACTTTCCTTGATATCATTAATCAGCCTGTTGAAGGAAAAGGTGAAAGGACGCACCGGCAATTCATTGCTCACCAGCTTTGCCGGATTGAGAATATCTCGTGGATCCACCCTTTCTTTGAATTCACGCATGGCGGCAATTTTGTCCTCGCTGAGGAAGGCGATTTTTGTGATGCCAATACCGTGTTCGCCGGACACAGCTCCGCCCATTTCCTGCGCTGTGTGCATGACACGCATGGCTACTTTTTCCGCTTCTTCCAGCATGTGATGATCGCTGGAATTCACAGGGATATTCACATGGCAATTGCCGTCTCCTGCGTGCATATGACTTGCCACCACAATGCGGCTGGCATACATATATTCCACGATTTGTTTAATTTTATCTGCAAGATGAGCATATTTTGTGCCAAGATCTTTCAAATACAAAGTGGCACGCATAAAAAATTCTTCATCGCTTAAATCGCTTGCCGACACCTTACCCTGCGCAACCCTTGAAGCATAGGTAAACTCCCGATTAAATTCCATATCTTCCATTGGAAAACCGGACAGCCGCCCAACAGCCAACAAAGCATAACGAAAAGCACCGGCCACACATTCTAAATTCAATTGCTCCAGAAATACGGAAAAGTCAGGAATGCGCTCCATGGGAATGACCACATCCTCGTTGATTTTAAAGCCCGAGGTACGCTTGGCTATGGCTGAAAGTTTATGCCTATCTTCCCAAAAAAGTTCAGCTTCTTTTTGATCTCTTGCTACTATACAGTCGGTGTTTTCCGTCTTGGAAACCATATCAACAATGGCTGTGACTGCCTTTTGCAAGAGCATAAGATCATCGCCGTCCACCTGTACAATAATAACAGAGATGGGGTCGCCTTCATACTGCGTTGATTTTCGTTTATATTCAATAGCTTGAACATATTTCGCATTAAATTCTTCCAAGGCAGAAATACGAGCATAATCACCATCTTGACGAATGGTATCACGCAAAGCCACCAGCTCCCCAATGACCACAGCAGCAGTATGCATGGAGCGACCAAAGAACTCAAGTACGATAACTTTAGAATGCTTTGGATTTTTATGCAAAATAAAACAAGCCTCGGTGATAATGCCGTCGGTTCCTTCCTTTTGAATGCCGGGTAAACCGCCAAGAGCCTTGTTAGTCACGTCCTTTCCAAGACCGGGCAAGCGCACATCCTTACCGAAAAGTTTTACCACGTTGCGCACTCCGCCCGAAATATCCTTAATTTCAAAAATGGGCTGCTCTGTGAGTAAAATTTTATGACGTGGATGCTGTTTGCGCTCAACGGTAATAATTTCACCGGTGGGTGTAACCATGCGCCACCATAGAAGATTATCAAGCGTGGTACCGTACTCAAACGCACAAGGCCCACCGGCATTTTCGGAAATATTTCCACCTATGCTCGAAGAAAGTTTTGAAGCCGGATCTATGGAGAAGAAAAGATTTTCCTTGGCGGCTGCCTTAATGACTTCATGGGTTAAGACACCGGTTTCACAGGTAATTGTATCGTCAGCTTTATTGACTGGATTGATGCGTGTCAAGCGTGTTAAGGAAACAATAACAGTGCGCTTGCGCGCCGGCACCGCCCCCCCTGTCATGCCGGACCCACCACCACGGGGAATGAGGGCAAATTTTTTGTCATTGGCAAGGCGCACCAACTCTGCCACTTGCTCGGTATTTGCAGGCTCCACCACACAAAGAGGTAACTCCATGCGTAAATCAGTGGCATCTGTGGAATTTTCCACCAAGGCCCCCGGACGCAGAATAATGCACTCTTCCGGCATAAAAGTTCTAAACTTTTCGATAAGTTCAGCACGAAAAGCACTTTGTGCCTCATGCGCAGACCAAAACATGGTGATACCCTCACCAATGCTTGTGGCATAATGATGCGCAAGGGCTAAGGAGTTGACCTCAAAGGTTTTTTGCACGCTTTCTCGTACAGTTTCAGCGTCAATAAACGGATTGTACGCAACCAAAAAGAGTTCTTCGGCTATGGCAATAGCAAGATTGCGCACAGATTCCGGCCATTGTTCAAAATCGTTGCGATTGATGCGCAAAATTCTGTTCACCACATAGACGGGCGAAATGGAAATGTGCGGACCTTTATGTGCCATACTTCCCTCAAAAATTACCAAGTATTAAAAGGTTTTTGAGCCAATTGGGCATTGGCATATCGCTTATCATGCGTAACTTCCTCACCAATAAAGGGGGGTAGACTGAACGCCTCATCTTCAGAAGTAAGTTCAATTTCAGCCAAGACAAGCCCAGCGTTGACACCCAGAAATTCATCTACCTCCCAATGAGCATTGTCAAAAGGGATTCGGTAACGAATTTTTTCAACCAAAGCGTTTTCTGTCAAATTATCCAGCATAAATTCAGCTTCATGGGCAGGAATGGCGTATTCATACTCATGATTTGCAATATGGCTGACCTTAGACTTAATGGTGATGAAAGCAGATTTTTCGTCTGCGATTCCAGCATTTTGCGTACACAGGCGCACACGCACCACTGCATGTGCATCCGTGCAAATATATCCTTGCCGCAACAGTTCACCACTTATACCCAAATCTATCCAAGGTTTACCGTGTACCATAAATTTACGCTCTATCTCAAGTGCCATTCTAAAGCCCCTTCTCTAACCTGAACTGTAAATACCTATAGTATTTCCTTAAAGAAAAATTGCTTATTTTTTTGGAGGGGAGAAGGAAAACTTTTCCCAAAACCCAAAAGCTTTCCTAAAGAAAAGCTGTTTATTTTTTTGAGGGGGAAAGGGGAACTTTTGCGACTACTACAAACTTTGGCCAAAAGCTTCCCCTTCCCCCTCAAAGTCCCCCCATCCCCTCAAAACGCTTTCATTATTGCAGCTTATAAGGGGATTTTAGCATTTTATGTCAACACAAAAAGCAAGCCTGACGACGCAGATGGTACTTTTCAGCCATATTACAGTGCGCTCAAAAAGTGCCAGATGCAAGGAAGGCGAAGCTTTTTGCGAAGGGAGTGTATCCAGAAAAACATACTCGACCGGAGCAAAAAGCAAGCCTGACGACGCAGATAGTACTTTTCAGCCATATTACAGTGCGCTCAAAAAGTGCCAGATGCAAGGAAGGCGAAGCTTTTTGCGAAGGGAGTGTATCCAGAAAAACATACTCGACCGGAGCAAAAAGCAAGCCTGACGACGCAGATGGTACTTTTTGGGCGCACTGTTAATCCCACTCACGCTTATCTTCAATAGGCCGCAACTGCGGAGGCAAACTTCCCGGATTTAAAACAACCAAGGAAGGACGCAACTTAATTTTTTCACGGAAAGAATGGAGCAACTCATCTTCACGCCTAAAATCGCTCGTTTCCACATAAAGCACCATTTCGTCAATGCCGCCGGGATTGGTCACTTCAATTTGCCAACGCTTAATTTCTTCAAAATTACTCATAACTTGTTCCACTTGGTGCGGATACACAAACATACCCTTAATACGTGCCGTCGTGTCCACCCGTCCCACTATAGCTCCAAGGCGTGGACTTGTACGCCCACAAGTGCAAGGATTACGGTCAATATAGGACAAATCGCCCGTTGCCAAGCGAATGAGCGGATAAGCTTTATTAAAGGCGGTGACAACAATTTCACCAACTTCACCATCTTTAAGCGGAATACCGGTATCGGGATGACAAATTTCCACAAAACAACGATTGGCAATATGCAATCCGGTTTTGTGAAAACACTCATACCCTATACAACCCACATCAGCAGTACCATAGCCTTGGCGCAACAGCAAATCATACTTCTTTTCCAGCTGGTTACGCATCTTTTCTGACAATCGCTCACCGGTAACAAAACCCACCTCAAGAAAAATATCCTTACGCAAATTCAAGCCTTTCTCTTCGGCTTTTTGGGCAAGGTGCAAGAGAAAACTGGGCGTGCCCACATAGCCGGCTACACGCAATTTTTGCATAATATCAAGCTGCGTTGAGGCTTCCGTTGGGCCTGCCGGAATAACCGCACACCCAAGATTGCGCAGTGGTTCTTCAAACATAAGACCGGCCGGAGAAAGATGATAGTCAAATGTGACTTGCACCGCATCCCCCGGGCGAAAGCCTGTGGAATAAAATGCTTCCGTATATCCCCAATAATCATCTCCCCTATCTTCGGGGTCAAAAATGGGCCCGGGAGAAAGAAACACACGTTTTAAATCCCCAATATCCTTAGTAAGCAAGCCGCCAAGCCTTGGTCCCATGGACTGCAAGAATATCAGCTCCTTCTTCTTTAAAATAGGAATATGCTTAATGTCAGTGATGGTCTTAAATTTATCAACATTAAATTGCGCTCGGTCAAAGCGTTTTTTTACATCCTCGGAATAGCGATAAGCATAAGACAGCAAATCCTTCAATTGTATAAGATAAAACTGTTTACGCTCGCTGTAATCGAGCACTTCCTTGCGATTATAAATGCCCTCAGTACGATCCTTACGTGTCATTATTTTACTCCGAAAAAGAAAAAGTTTGTAGA
This sequence comes from uncultured Desulfovibrionaceae bacterium, assembly GCA_964369515.1. Lineage (GTDB taxonomy): Bacteria > Desulfobacterota > Desulfovibrionia > Desulfovibrionales > Desulfovibrionaceae > CAYJAD01. The sequence goes on along the minus strand of CAYJHK010000098.1, from coordinate 1,704 downwards.
ATTTTCCACATGTTACACGAAAACAGCACACAACAAATACAAGTAAATGTGGACAGCGTGCAAAAAAATCTTTAAAAGTTACTTACGTTCAGTTAACACTTGGCAAACTTTGCGCTAAAATGTCGCGACATGCAAGTATTTTTTTAAAGATATTGTATTTTAAGTACTTAAACTGCAAAAAATGAGCTCGCACTTTACGTAACAAAGCCTACGGCAACGGCGTGCAAAACATTTCATTAGTAATATCCATACAATAAGAAAAAAAGGGAAATATATGCTTTCATTATGTGTTGAGTCCATAAATCCCATGTTTAATTTAGCCCTTGAAGAATGGCTGTTTTCAGATCTTGAACCGCAAAGCGAGGGATATTTTCTGCTCTGGCACAATGCGCCTTGTATAATTGTGGGGCGCCATCAAAATACCTATCAAGAAATCAATAAAACACTGGTAGATAGATACGCTTTACCAGTGGTGCGGCGCATGACAGGGGGCGGAGCAGTCTACCATGACCTTGGCAATGTAAACTTTTCCTTTATACGTCCCTTAATGCCCGGCGAAAAAGGAAATATTGACTTTGCCACCTTCCTCACCCCCATGGTGAACGCCCTACAATCTGCCGGTATCAACGCAAATTTCACCTCACGCAATGACATTACCGTCGGCGAGAAAAAAATTTCCGGTTCCGCTCAACTGCGCCGTGCAGGAAAAGTTTTACATCACGGAACCTTACTGGTACACCTTGAGCTTGATATGCTTGGTGCAGTGCTCACCGGTGCACCCGACAAATACCTTTCAAAAGGTATCACCTCCATTCGCAGCCGTGTTGCCAATATACACGAATTTTTATCTTCAGAACTTGCACCCGAAAAGCATATGCAAAACATTAAAGATTTACTGGTCGCACACATTGCACCTGAAAAAACGTTCCTTACGCCACAAATGCAAGCCGGCGCACAAAAACTCATGGAAGAAAAATATGCAAGCCACGCTTGGAATTATGGCGCATCTCCAAGCTTTACCCACATGAAAAAACATCGTTTTCCCTTCGGACTTGTGGAATGTCACCTCAATGTGCGCAAGGCAATGGTGGTGGAAGCAAAAATTTTCGGGGATTTTTTTGCACAAAAACCCATCGAGGAATTGCAAGCCGCACTGCAAAACATCCCCTACACACAAGAAAGTATACAAAATGCACTCAAGGCTGTGCCGCTTGAAGAATATTTTTCCGGTTGTGATGTGCTCAGCGTTACAGAGTTTTTGGCAACCTGTTAAGGAAACGCTGATTAAATATAATTTTGTACATGCAAATCTATTGAATTGGCGTTGAAACATGAATTTTTATCCTAATCTTTTAAGAAGTGCAATCTGTAGTTCACTAAAAACTACAATAATAAAAGCGTTTTGAGGGGATGGGGGGAGTTTGAGGGGG
>CAYJHK010000098.1:0-230 GCA_964369515.1 uncultured Desulfovibrionaceae bacterium | reverse complement strand
AAATAATTAATCAGTGTTTCCATAAATATTGCATTTTGCAAAGGGCATGGAGAAAAATATCATGAGCACAGTAAGCACCGGCACACCACGCTTTTTTTGCATTCCACAACGATAAGCCAAGCTGCCGATGCTAAATTGTTTGAAAAAACCTTGTATCCTGCAATTAATTACTTGTGAAAATAACTGGTTGCCTTTATGATCAGTTTGCATCGCTTGCCCCTTTGAGTAAT
>CAYJHK010000097.1:0-7760 GCA_964369515.1 uncultured Desulfovibrionaceae bacterium | reverse complement strand
GGTGAGTTGGAAAAAAATGCCTCTAAAAAATTTCTGTCTCAAGTGGGTTGATTCCGAATGTATTAATAGTAATTATTAACAGCAACTGCAACAGCAACTGCAACTGCAACTGCTAACTTTTTACTTTTGTGCGCTTTTGGCGTCTTCATCTTTTTCCTGCTCGCGGCGTTAAAAAACATTTTGCAAACTCACGTACTTGAGTACGTTCAAGTTTACAAAATGTTTTTTGCCTTGCGAGCAGAAAAAATCTTACAAGCCACTCAAAATCGCACAAAAACCAGCAACCCGTACCTTTTGAAAATCTGCTACCGCAGATTATCAAAAGCACGGCCTGCGGCAAAAAAAATCCAATTTTAGAATAAGCTGTTGTAAAAATAACCTTTATAATCGCTGGAAAACTCAAGCAGCTAAGAAATTTTTATATGTTAATGAGAATTATTAACACATTCGGAATCACGTGTTATACACCCAGTGGAAGGCAGCAAACTTTTCTTCTGATGGGGAGAAAAAAATCCATCTTTATTTGTAACTTTATTAAGCACAACACTCCCCCTACAATAACTCATCCAGCCCCAGTTCTCTCAAGAAAGCGTTATGCGCATCCTTAGCTTTTTTGATTTCAGCTTCTACAGAAACAAGTTCTGCATGTACGGCTTTGAGATCGATTTTTTCTTCAGCTTGTGCAGTGCTAATGTAGCGTGTGATGTTGAGGTTGTAGTCATTGTCCACAATTTCCTTCATAGCAACACAGCGTGAGTAGCGGTCTTCTTCTTTGCGGTGTTGATAAGTATCAATGATTTTTTCAATATCGCTTTCTCGTAGGGCATTTTGCCTTTTAGCTTTCTCATAGTATTCAGAAGCGTTAATGAAAAGCACATCGTCATCTTTCTTGCATATTTTAAGCACAAGGATACAAACGGGTATGCCTGTAGAATAAAAGAGGTTGGCTGGCAGGCCGATAACAGCGTCAATATGTCCGTCTTCGAGGAGTTTTTTACGGATGCGTTCTTCTGCGCCGCCACGGAAGAGAACGCCGTGGGGCAAGATAATAGCCATGGTGCCGTCTTTTTTGAGATAGTGGAAGCCGTGCAAAAGAAAAGCAAAGTCTGCAGCGGATTTAGGAGCAAGTCCGTAATTTTTAAAACGCATATCCTCCGCTAGCGTGTCTGTGGGTTCCCAGCGATAGGAAAAGGGAGGATTGGCCACAATGGCGTCAAATTCCGGTTTTTTAGCAGGATTTTCTTCTTTAAGTATATCCCAGTCATTTTTGAGAGTATCGCCATGGAAGATTTCAAAGCCGGAATCTTTCACGCCATGTAGGAGCATATTCATACGAGCAAGATTGTAAGTGGTGATATTCTTTTCTTGTCCGTAGATTTTGCCAATACCGTCTTTACCCATGACATGGCGCACATTAAGTAAGAGCGAACCGGAACCGCAGGCCATATCAAGAATTGATTTTAAATGTGGTCTTTTGCCGGTGCGTGGGTCTTGGCAGTCCAACGTCACAATACGTGAAAGAATAGTAGAAATAGGTTGCGGCGTGTAAAACTCCCCGGCTTTTTTACCTGAGCCGGCAGCAAATTGCCCTATGAGATATTCATAGGCATCACCGAGGGTATCCACGTCTGAGCTAAACTCTTCAAGTCCTTTGGCTATTTCATTAATAACCTTGCATATTAATTCATTGCGCAAAGCAGGCGTTTTGCCAAGTTTATCGGAATTGAGATTTATTTCAGAGAATAAGCCGTCAAAGGAAGAACCGAAAGATTCATTTTCTATATATTTAAAGCCATTGCCCAAGGTAATGAGCAATTCTTTATTTTGGGTGCGAGCAAGTTCGGCAATATTTGACCATAAGAATTCAGGCTTAATGACATAATGCACACGGCGGCGCATGATTTTCTCAAATTCCTTAATGTCATCAGGATTTTCTGCATACCATGTTGTAAGTGGCCGGTCTGAATTTGGAAAATCTTCTTCGCCCAGCTCGCTTTTTGCCTCTTTGACATAATTATCGGAAATATAGCGCAAAAAGAGGAATGAAAGCATATAGTCACGGTAATCATCCGCATTCATGGTGCCCCAAAGGGTTTTAGCTATAGCCCAAAGCATGGAGCCGAGTTTTTGTTGATTTGCTTGTGTCATTGTGGTGTGGCCTGCATGTGAATTTTTTGTAAATGTTCTTCAAATTCCTCTTGGGTGAATGTGTACACATCTTTAAAACAAAACGTCTTCAGCGAATCAAGCCCCTATGAAATGATATGCTCATTACCATGAGCGCACGCAGTTTGCGCAATAAAGTCAAATGAAGAAGCATCTTGTAGATTTCTTCGCTGTGCTCTCTCTATCCCTCGTTTTCGTGCCTCTGCTTCACGTTTTTCTAATAATGCTTTTTTGTTGCACACAACAATAAAAACAAGCCAATGAGACATGTCTTTAATTCTAATGTCAAAAGTGTCTGAAAGCATGATGAGGCTGCAATAGGCTTTTTCTTTCAAATCGGCGGTTTTCAAATTTTGTGCCGATGTTATATTCTTAAACTCTATGATATTTAAATGGCTGTTTTTGTCCAAAAGCAAAGCATCACAAGAACATGGAATATTTCTGCTCTGCTTTGTCAGTGCGCGACGTGGGGCATAGTGCTCTTCCTTCACTCTATCAAAATGCACAACAGGAAGGCTTGATTGCGTCATGTATTTTATATCGCGTTTATCGCTGTCATCACATGAACTTTCCTTCAATGTTGTTGTATAATTTGCGAAATAATTGTAAATATCTACAGCTTTACTCATGTAAACTCCATTTTTCATTTTCGAGAGTTTGAAAAGGGCGAGCAAGAGAACTATAAATTTTTTCTATGTCATCGCTAACATCGTCTATATACGCCCCGTCATCTTCAAGGCGTGAGAGATAATACTTGCATTTGTCTGCAACTTCGTGTTTAGCGGCATAGACTTGTATTGCACGCAAAAAATAAGGACTATGAGTATTCAATAATATATGTAAATCAAAAGTTTTTTGTAGTAAAACTAATAATTCAGCAAAAACAAGTTGCCATTGTGGATGTAAATGAACCTCAGGCTCATCAAGAATTATACTCCCTTTCTTCTCAATACTACTATTTTGCAATAAAGTTTTTAATACTACAAAAGTCTTCAAACCTGTTGATAAATTTTCAACAAAAACAGGCTTTCTTTTTCCGTTTTCTTTATATACATAAGAGTCATTTTCCAATTTCATAGAACCAATGCAAACACTATTCATTGATCTATAAATTTCTTCTAAACTATTTTTTAAAATAATACCGCTTACAATATCTAATTCTTTATCGCTTTCTCTTAGTTTATTCCTAATATGGTTTTTATGATTATCACCATAAAAATCATCTTCCAATCCATTAATAATATTAGGATCATCAATATAAATTATTTCAGTTCTTAAATCTAAAGCATTATCGACTTCTAAAATATTGTCATTATCTAATAGAATTTCTAGTTTTTTATTGCTAATCGTTAATAAAATTTTACTATGAATATCTGAATAAAAATTACAAATTTGCTTATGAAATTCTTCATCTAAAATATTTTTCAATGAGCTTATTAAGATATATTTTGATGATATACTCATAGCTTCTATTATCTGCTGAATAATATCTTCTAATAGATTGCTTTCATTAAGTTCATTGCAAGTCGTAGAATCAAAAGCACTTAACTCTTCAAAAAGAAGATTCTCTATCAAATTATATAAATTACTACTATCATCTCTTGTTATGATTCTTTCATAAATTTTTTTGGATATACCTTTTGTTCTTTCATAACGAGCAAAAGACAATCTACCCCTTATAGGTATGCTTCTTAAGGCAAAACGAATGGCCAAAATACGAGCATTTTTTTCTTGCTCTTCCACGTTGCTCACACTATTGAAAGCTGAATACAAAGCCTTGCCAACTGTGCTTTTACCGGTATCATTTGCCCCAGCAATAACAGTTATCCCGCATATTTCAACTTCTGCTTCTACGATTTTTCCAATGTTTTTCAGCTCTATCTTCATATCTTCTCTCAGCTCTAGTTATATATTGTTAGACATTTAAATTTTGTCGATTTCACAAACATAAACTATTATCCACGCGGAAAAAGCCCTTGCATAAGCCCTTGCTTATGCCTTTTAAGCGCATCAAGCTTTTTTGTATGCTGTAAAATGAGACTGTCCAGCGAGGAAAGGCAGTCGGCTATTTTTTGTTGTTCTGGAATAGAAATATCGAAAAGATTTGTTTCATAAACAATTTCACTGCTGATATTCTGTACAATTCCACCTGCTGACAGCTTTGTGTATTGCTTTTGCATATAGTCGGAATTGAGCAATTGTAGTAAAAAAGGTTTATAAAAGCTATTTTCGTACTCTCGTAAAACAAACCAACCATCATAAATACAGCCTTCAATTGCTAGCTGGTATGTTTTCCCATAACTCATAGAATTTGCTAATATCAATTCACCAATTTCGACCTTTCTGGATTTTAAACTGCCTTCATAGGAAATTTTTTCTTCAACAAAGGATATAATATTATTTTTTGTATGCTTTGTGTCTCCAATTTTTATCCAGTTAACCCCTGTGGGGCTAGTAGTTAAAAAATGAGCTATTGGACGTGGGGAACTCCCTCTATATAGTTTTATATACTTTGAAAATTTTACTTTTTCCCACTCCCCACATCCCCGAAACTCAGGAAAGCGAAACTCTGGTACCTTTTGCCCCTCTTCCGGGAAAAGCTTTTGTAACAGCCCTTTTTTATGGGCTGTAAGCTTCTCTAGCTTTTGCGCTTGCGCATGGATGATGTCATCAAGAGAGGAAAGGCAATTTGCTATTTTTTGTTGTTCTTCCTCATCGAGTGCAACAAATGTAGAATATTTTTTAACTTGTGGCACAGTAAGTTGTGGAACACCTGTTGTTTCGAGCGAAAATCGTATTTTAGAACAAGCATAGCTTAAAAATTTAGTTGAAAAACCTTCCTTGGCTACACCTGTTACAAGGCGTACAATTGGAGTAAAAAATTTTTCTCTATAGAATATTTTTCCAATGTCTCCACGCCCTGTAATGGTTATAGCTTCTGAAGACACTTTATACCTAGAACTATAACCATATAAACCTTCATTAGTTAATGCATTCCCATAAATAGGATATGGGTGCTTACTGTCTTTATTTGCTGAAAAACATTCTTTATCTACATCTCCGCCTGCTGAAAGTGTAAAAACTTCATTTAATTTCTTCTCTTCCCACTCCCCATCTCCATGAAACTCAGGAAAGCGCAATTCCGGTACATTTTTATTCTTCATAAGCATTTAACCCCGATATTTCTTGCCCGCCCGCTTGTTTGCGTAAGTATGGGGCTAAATCTTCCATAAAGGCAATTTCACGTTTGGAGCGTTCTTTCCAGCCAAGGTTTAGGCTTTGGAAGAGCTCGCGTAAAGGCTCACCATCAAAGACCATCTTTTGTAAAATAGGCTTCACAAAGGCGTTTAGTGTATCAAAGTCAAAGCCGTGTTTTTCTGCAATGGAGAGCAAAGCTTCATTACTTCTGGCCTGCATAAAACGCACAAAACCTCTTTTTATATCAATCTCACTCAACGGAGTATTAAGGCTCAAGGTTTGGATATAGGCTTTGATATCTTCCACATCATTGATAAATTTAGAATCTGCCGCAATGATGCCTATGAGCTGCGAACGTGTCATTTCTTGTTTTTCAGAGCTTGCATGGGTGTAGGCAGAAATAAGGCTCATGATATAATCATAATCAATAATGACCGATGAAAAAAGCACAAAGTCAAAGTCTAAAGCTTCTACTTCGGGGGCGGCATCGTCCTGTTTTTTATTTTGTTTATCTCGTAAATCTTTGGCCACTTCCAGATAGACGCCCTTGAAACCTCGTAAGCTATCTGTGGAGATGATATTTTCAATATCTTGCGTATGTTCCACCGAGAGGTCAGTATATTGGTCAAGCTGTGTTTTAAGTTTTTGCACTTCCTTAAATAAATTGATGAATTGTGCTTTTGCCGCATCGCCTTTTAGATTGGGTACTTCATCGGGGCGAGCTTCAAGCCCTTGCGATTGCATAAAATCATCAAGCTTTGTCATGGCAACTTGCAATTTATCAATGACGGTGGGTGCAGGGTCAACAAGCCATATTTCTCTGGCGTTTTCGCCTTTTTCACCTGAAAAAAGCTCTACGGCGTCATCCACGGCATCTTTTTGTCCTCTAAAGTCAAGAATGTTGCCATTGGGCTTGGTGTCGTTAAGAATTCTATTGGTGCGTGAAAAGGCTTGAATGAGTCCATGCCATTTTAAGTTTTTATCCACATACAAGGTGTTCAAATGTTTTGAATCAAAGCCCGTGAGCAGCATATCCACCACAATAATAATATCAATTTTATTTTCTGCGGCATAATCGGCATTGGAATATTGATGGTCTTTTATGCGCTTTTGCACGTCTTTATAATAGTCGTCAAAGTCATTTATGCTGTGATTGGTACCGTATTGATTGTTATAATCGTCAATAATTTCTTTAAGGGCTGTTTTCTTGCCTTCGGGGTCGATTTTATTGTCTTGTTGCTCATGAATTAAATCTTCTTGTAATTGCAGAATTTCTTTATTGCCACCGGCTGGAGGTAAAAAAACACAGTCAATATGAAGCTTTTGCTCTTGATCCTTCTGTAACTCTTTAAAAATTCCATAGTATTCAATGGCGTCATTGATGGAAGATGTGGCAAACACAGCATTAAACTTGCTTTGCGATGTGGCTATAGCGTGCTTTTCAAGAATTTTTGCCGCAATGACATTCTTCCGCTTATGCGCAGGAATGGCTCCGCCCTCAGACTCAGGCTTGTAATAGTCCACATTGAAGCGCAGTACGTTCTTATCTTCAATGGCGTGGGTGATGGTATAGGTATGTAGACAGTTTTGGAAAATATCTTCTGTAGTTTTATAGGTGGCTTCGTCACCATCTGCTTTGGTATAGGTGGCGTTTTCGTCAAAAATAGGTGTACCCGTAAAGCCAAAGAGCTGAGCATTGGGAAAGAAATTTCTAATGGCTTTATGATTTTCACCAAATTGAGAGCGGTGGCATTCGTCAAAAATAAAGACCATGCGCTTATTGCTGAGCTTTTGCAACTTTTCTCTATAAGAAATGTCATCCTTTGAATGACCTTTATAATTGCCATCCAACGCAAGAGCGAGTTTTTGTATGGTGGTGACGATGACTTTATCGGCATAATCGGTGGAAAGCATACGCTCAACCAGCGTACCTGTATTGGTGTTTTCCTCAACGCAATTTTCTTGGAAGTTATTAAATTCGAGACGTGTTTGACGGTCTAAGTCCTTTCTGTCCACCACAAAAAGGCATTTTTCAATGTGAGGATTTTCTTTTAACAGCGTAGAAGCTTTGAAAGAGGTCAGGGTTTTGCCGCTGCCTGTGGTATGCCAAATATAGCCGTTACCCTTGTTTTGCTCAATGCAGTCCATGATGGCTTGCACGGCATAAATTTGATAGGGCCGCATGATGAGAAGCTTTTGCTCACTGGTGACCAGCACCATATAACGGCTGATAATTTCTGCTAGGGTGCATTTAGCGAAAAATTCTTCACTAAACTTGCTTAATAGCGTTATTTTCTTATTACTTTCATCGGCATATTGATAGAGCGGCAAGAAACGCTCATCGGCATCAAAGGCAAAGTGCTGGCTGTTATTATTGGCAAAATACCATGTATCAT
>CAYJHK010000096.1:0-7766 GCA_964369515.1 uncultured Desulfovibrionaceae bacterium | reverse complement strand
TTTACTTCGTAAATTGTGGTGCTATAAGCATATTTTATACAAAGTTACATATAAGAGTCAAATGAAGCTTTTTTCGAAGAAAAAAGCGGAAAGCGCGTTTTGAGGGGGTGTGTGGGGCCGACCCAAAGGGCGCGTAGCGTTCCCGTTAGCGAGTCTTCGAGCTTTACGGGAATCGAGAGCAGAGCGGAACTTTTTGGCGCTAGCAAAAGTTCCCCCCACAAAAAAAAATCACAAATCAGAATCACGTGGCATTATAGCTACTTATTTCTTTTTAAGAGCGGCGTCGGGATCCAGCTGCAATTCAAGTGCGGCGAGTATTTCGGTTTTTTCAAGCTTCCAATTTTCTCTGGCGTAGTCAAGTACTGTATTGCCACTGTCATCTTTAATGGTGATATCCGCTCCGCATTCAACGAGTTTTTCCAGAATTTCTTCGTTGCTTGTATGTATGGCTGCGAGTATGAGTGCGGTTTTTCCTTCAAAGTTTTGTGCATTGATGGGGGTTGCGTGCTCGAGTAATAGTTCAATAATTTCAGGGTTGTTATTGTGCATGGCTGCGAACATTAAGGCATTATTGCCAAATAAATCCTTGGTGCGCACATCACTACCTGCAAAAATGAGGCTTTCAACCATGTGGACATGGGGATTTTGCGCACTTGCCAGCATGAGCGGTGTTTTGCCTTCGCTGTCTGCAATGCTTAAATCTGCTCCGACGTAGAAAAGGCTTTGCAGAACGGCAGGATTTTTATTGCTCGTAACTGCTTGTAAAAATGGAGTAATTCCTTGTATATTTTTTTTGTTGGGATTGGGGTCGTAGGTGAGCAATTTTTCAACGACTGCCGAATGTGGATTATGGGCGCAGGCGAGCATGAGCGGTGATTGGCCGGCTTTATTCATTGCGTGCACGTCGGCTTCGGCTTGAATTAAGGCTTCTATAACAGCTACTTGTGAGCTCTTTGCCCCGGCATAATGCAAGGGGGTATTTCCGTGTTCATCCCTTGCGTGCACGTCGGCGCCTTTTTCCATAAGCGACTTTAATCTTGAAATATCTTGAGGTGTTTTTAACATACGTGCAAAGTACATCAGCGGAGTTTCACCGCCATAGCCTCGAGTGTTGACATCAAGGCCGGCACGCAGCAAAACATCAACTAATTCAGAACTATTTTCGGCAAAGACTATTTGGGCAAAGGCATTTGCTAAATCATCATTTTTATAGTTATAAATGGTTAAAAGTGTTTCCAGAATGCGTGGATTTGCATTGTGACGAGCTGCAAGCATAATTGCGTTATTTCCTTCATCGTCTACGGCACTTGGAGCATTTACATCGGCTCCAAGCTCCACAAGAGTTCGCAATATTAGCGGATTTTGATTATGCATGGCGGCATATAATAGGGGCGTTGCGCCGGCTGTGTCGCGCGCATTTATTTTCGCACCTAGTTTTACAAGGGTTTGAATGATGTTTGGTGAGGAATTATTGTAGCTTGCCAGATGAAGAGGGCTTTGCAGCGGGCCGTTCTTTGCCTGCGCATTGACCTTGCCGCCGGCCTTGGCAAGTGCTTTTAAGACTTCGGGATCCTTTGTATTTGAGGCGGCAATTCCAAAAACGCTTTGGTATTTTTTATTAAATGCGTGTATTTTAGAACCATTCTTTATGTATTTAGCTATATCGCTTGGTTTGGCGTTTTGCCAGAATACATCCAATAAGAATATGTTGGGAGGGACGACTCTTGGGCGAGCACGGGCAGCATGGGCATATTGCGTACATTCAAGGCTAAGGCTGCACATAAGCAGCACACAACATAAGAAAAAACCATAAGAGGGGAGGGTGAGTTTCACGCGATATACTCCGTAATTCATTGATGTCCGGCTAAAAAAGTAAGGTGCGTACATATAAATTTAAGAGCTTTGCACAATTCAAAAAGGCATGGATTGCTTCGTCGCGTTGCTCTCGATATCCGTAAGGTTCGTTCCTCACCTAACGGCTACGCCTTCGGCGCCCTTCGGGTCGGTCTTCGCTCCTCGCATGACTTGATTTTATAACGAAAGTCATTGCGAGCGCAGCGAAGCAGCCACCCGAAGGGCGCGAAGCGTTTGCGTTGGCGAGTCTTTGAGCCTTACGCAAATGGACAGCAACGCATCCATGTATTTTGTCAATTTCAGGAATTGCGCAGAGGTCTCAATTCATGTACGCACCATAAGTCCGTCGGTATAAGAAACAATATTTTTATAGATTTAAGAAATCAGCCTGCTTGCGTAAAAGTTTTGAAAATTGACTCTTCCAAAACTTCCAATCATGACTGCCTTGTACTTCTTCATATTCAAATTTAAACTTCTTTTTCGCCAAGAGTTTATGGATATTTTGATTGTCCTGCAACACCATATCGTCTTGCAAACCCGTGCTTATAAGAATTTGTTGCGGAATATTTTTACTGTGTTTTCTTTCAAGTACATAGGCCACGGAATTCTTATTCCAAGTTTGCTTATTTTTTGCGTAGTTACCTAAAACTTTATTGATGTTCCACTTTTCGGGATGTAAGCGAATGTCCAAAACTCCACTGGCAGAGGCCGTTGAATGAAATGTTTTGGGATATTTGAGGCTGAGCAAAAGTGCGCCGTGGCCTCCCATGGACAGTCCGGCGATGGCACGTTTTCCGTTGCTGGGTAAGAGGGTATCCACATGCGGGACGAGTTCTTTAACCACAAAGTTTTCCATTTGGCTGTTTTTTTGCAATGGACTATTCACATACCAATTATATTTGCCGGCGGTGGGAGCCACAATAATGACACGCTTTTCATCGGCAATTTTTTGTAATTCCTTGCCCATATGCGTATTCCAATCCCGTCCGTTGCCGGAAGCTCCATGTAAAAGATACAATACGGGAAAATTGGTATTTTTTTTCTGCTCATTCTTTTTTTGCAAGCTTTGCGCAATTAATTTTTCCACAGGTGGTGGATTTTCTGCATTATCTTGGATGGCTACAATGCTTGCCGGAGCTGTATTTTGCTCTACAGGTGAATTTTGTTCTACAACGGTGGCTTGTGCCGTGGAAACAAAGGGTTGCCAATCTGTTGTTGTCTTTTGTGTGGAATTTGCCACAGGTTCATTCGGGATTTTGGGGGACTGCCTTGGATGAAGATTGGGTAAATACGCTATATATTCGACTTTTTTCTTTTGAATGTTCGATGTAAATGTAATGGTATTGGCTTTTCCGGCCACAGGGATGAGGGGATTTCCACCCACATCATCAAGGCGTGCTGCTCCCACCTTATCATTCAACGTGGGAATCATGTAATTTGTGATTAATCGCCCGCCGGCAAAGGTTAAGTGGATATTATCCTTAGCACGTACCCGAATGGTTTTATTATTTTTTCCGGTTATAAAGCTTATAAACTTTCCCTTGTCGGTGAGCAGCATATGCGTGTCCACAAAGGCTGCGGCAGGATAGAAGGAATTAACTTCTTTGAATACTTTATTTATACGCTTAATATTATTGGCGTATGGTTCTTTAAGCATTATGGGTAAACCAATCCAAACCACTTTGCGGTTTTCAGAGGTGGCAAGCTCCAAGAAGTTGATGGTGCGCATGGAATAGACTTCCTCCCATGCGTCCGAACTCACCTTGTACCATTTTTTGTCAACTATTAAATCTTGTGGGTCATTGGCACCTATAAATACTATTACCACATGGGGGTTATGCTGCTTAAGAAGCTTTTTTAAATTATCCGGCCAATGGAAGAAGCGTTGATTGGAAAGACCTGTCGATACTTTGACTCTGTGCACAATTTCCAAATCTTTACGGTGCTTAAGGGCAGTTTGGATAAGTGGCACAAGACCTTGCATCATGGAATCACCCACAAGTAAAATCTTCTTTTTTTGGCCTAAATCCGGTAAATAGGTCGTATATTCTTCCAGTGCCATTTTTGTGGGAGCAGCCACTAAATTTTGCGGTTCATAAAAGGCATAGCGCACCGGTGTGGACTGCGGCACTTTTTGGGCCGGTACGGGCGAAGGCGCAATTATTTGTTGCTGTTTTTTGTCGCCTTCTGCCTGTTTCTTACTTTCTGCTTTCTCTTTACTTTCTACTTTCGCTGGACTTTCCGTTTGCTTTTGCTGTGCGTCATGTTCAGCCGGTTGCGTTGGCGTTGAAATTCCATCTTTTTTTGAGTCAGTTTGAGGTTTTAGTGCAGGATCCTTTTTTTGCAGCGCACTTGGATCAAATATGGAAACAAAACCCGGTGTTCTTTCTTTTTGTACCACTGTAACATCAGGTGCTTTATGGGTGTTTTGTGTTTTTATGTCCTTTTCTGCTGTTTGTTGCGAAGAGGGGGGGGCTGGCTTTTGCGTATCATCGTCAAGATCTGCTTTCGCCTCTTCAGCTGCATCTCTGGCTGCCTCATCATTTGTTTCTGTTTTTGTATCTTCTACTGCTTTTTCGCCCAGCATATCAGACAGGCTATGTATACCAAAAATATTCTTATAATGTTCAATAACTGTTTCCCATTGTTCATCAAAAGGCTTTTCGGCATCGTAGGTTTGTTCTTCGCTCAGTTCAGCAATGAACTCACCCACCGTGTCCATAAGCGCACTTATGCCGCTCACTCGAGCCACATCTTCAATGGTTTCGCCCACATGAGCCAGTACAGGGTATTTACTGCTTGCTTCTTCAAAATACATGGAAAAGCGATAGGATTCTATGACGAGCATACACACAAAAATGCTTATGTAAAAATAAAAAGCCTTTCTGTTGTAAAGCATGGACGCTTTTAAAGGGAATTTGTGTTTGGGATCCTTATTTTCCTTTGTTTTTTTCACTAATTTTTGTGGAACGTTGCGAGATTTTTCTTTCTCGTCTGCGTCGGATTTCTTTTGCGTGTTGGCATTTACGGATTTTTCTTCAAGTACCTTCTTTGCCAAAGTGTGCGCCAAGGGGACGTTTGGAGGCTGTGTTACGACGTCATTGGTGTCACTCAATGTCGTGTTTTTTGCGTGATTTTTGCTGTTCGACATAAGCGTGGCAGAATCAACATTGCGTGTTGGCGTTTCACTATTTTCTGTGGTAAAAGCTGTCAGATTACTTTTGTCCATGGGAGCAGAAGTGCTTTTTGGGGGCAAAACAGTGTTTTTCACTTCCCTGTTTGTCATGAGCTTTTTCCGCTGCACCTTCTTTTGTGAGGACTTTTGGCTTGAGCTGTCAAATTTATTTTTTTGTTTTTTATATGCAATTTTCTTCATAATGCAACCTAAAATTGAAAGTAAATAAAGGGTAATACGCCATCGGGGCCAAGTTTCAGGATAAGCGCGCACAGTACCACAAAAACCGCAATTTGCAGTGGTGCCCACTGCTTATGGATAATGCCCACGAAGGCTCTAAAAAGATGTGCTCCGCATATTTGGGTGAGCATTGTGCAGGCAATGGCAATGAGCACAAGTACCTCAAAGCCGGCACCTTGCGTGTCCCAAAAAACTATACGTTCCAGCATTTGCATGGCGATTTCTGTGCTGTCAGCTCGGAAAAATATCCATAAAATGCAGACAAAATGGAAGGTTAAAAACCAACATACGAAAGCATAGGGTAAGGAAAATGCTTTAGATTGAAATAATCTTCTCAAACCCTTACTGTCACTTGTGTCCACAGCGGCTTTTTTTTGCATTTTGTTAAGTCCGCACATCGTCACAAGAGCCTGCCACATATGCACAAATGCTAAACCCACACCGTGCATAACTCCCCAAATTAAGAAACGCAAATGCGAACCATGCCACAGACCGCCAAGGGTCATGGTGATGATAAGGTTCAAAGTTCTGCTGCCTTTTCTGCTGCCGCCAAGAGTTATATATAGATAATCCCTAAGCCATGTTGATAAAGTAATATGCCATCGCCGCCAAAAATCTTGCAAACTGAGCGCAAGATAGGGAGCGTTGAAGTTTTGCGGCAAACGATAACCCATAAGCCGCCCAACGCCAACGGCCAAGTCGGAATAGCCGGAAAAATCACAATATATTTGCATGGCATAGGCGTAAACTCCCACAACAACTGCCAACGAAGCATAGCTGTCCGGAGTGGAAAATACATTATGCACAATATGTTCCGATAAATAACTTGCCAAGACGACTTTTTTAAATAATCCGCTGATAATAAAGGTAAAGCCAAGTATGAGGTCTTGTTCTTTGCTGTCAATGCCCTCTTGGAAGGATTTTGGCAACATGGGTTGAATGAGTTTAGGATTTTGTACCGTTTCGCCTCGCAGCTGTGTAAAAAAGTCTTGAGCACGCAAGATGGGACCGGCCAAAATAGTTGGGAAAAAAGATACAAAAAGGAAGACATTTAAAAAACTTTCCACTTTTGTATTCGGGTTGCGGTATTGGTCAATGGCATAGGAAAGTCCTTGAAATGTATAAAAAGAAAGCCCTATGGGAAAGAGGAATTCCGCAGTTGAAATTATATCATACAGCGGTATTCTAAGGCCGATACTCAGCAAAATATCTTCTAAATTTGTGAGGAAAAACTCATAATACTTATAGAAAAGCAGCAGACTCATATGGATGGCGACGTTTATCGCAATAATACATCTACTCACTTTTTTACGCATTCGATAATGCTGTAAAGTGCCAACGGTCAGCCAATTAAGGACAGCAACAAGTACAAGCAACGGCAAAAAAGTCATCCCCGCCGAGCTATAAAAAGCAATATTAAAAATTAAAAGTAAGCATTTATATGAAATTGTTCCCTTGCGTACAAAAGCGTGCATGAGAAGAACCAAAATTAAGAAAAAGGCAAAAGAAACCGTGACAAAGTTCATTTTTTTCCCTAAACTAAAAATACTGTACTATTTGCATAGGTTTATTAAATAAATAAAGACCTCGGCACAATCGACTGCGCAAGGCCTTAACAGTCCGTTGAAAAAGCCCATTACCAAATCTTCACTCAGAATCATGAAGTATGCTTTTTCGCTAGTATTGACTAAAACCAAAATCAAGAATAAACGACGTCTTTTTATGGCTTCAAGTTTTTTAAAAAAATATTTACTTCTGCGATTGTGTGTTGAACCAAGCAAATTCCATATTTTAAATTAAAACCATATACATCAACAATTGTACAACAGCTTTCACTATTCACTAAAAGTGCGTTTACTTTTAAATATATATCAAAAAACCATGTTATTGGCAAGATTTTTTTTGTACTCAAGTGTAGCCATATTTCGAAGAAAATAAATAAACATCCTAATATATTTAATCTTTTCAATGAATTTTAAAGTTAAAAAATTTTTATTTCATAAATTGTATTTGACAATTTTCTGCATTTTGTACAACTATCATCGGGATATTGTGCTTTTTATATTATGTCTTAATCTTAGGGAATATAGTTTTGGGGAATACAGTTATGAAAAAATACGTGTCATGCGCTTTGGTTTTTTTATGCATTGCTTTTTTTGCATCTACTTCAATGGCCGGTGAAGTTGTCTTTGTGAATACACATGCATTTCCCATAGCCAACATGCGTCTTGTGGATGTGGATTCCGGACGGGGTTACAGCCTTTTGGAAACGCCGCTTGCCGGAGGAGAAGGGCTTAAAGTGCGTCTCAAGGAGGATGGACTGTGGAATTTGATGGCGGTTGATTTGAATGGTTCTGCCATACATTTTGAGAATATCCGTTTTGGCGGGGTCAAGTATATTTACATATATCCCAACGGCACCCTAGAAATTTATCGCTAGTGCGTTGAAAAAGTACCATCTACTGTGTCAGTTAAACAATCCAAACTGCTCATGTAT
>CAYJHK010000095.1:0-7774 GCA_964369515.1 uncultured Desulfovibrionaceae bacterium | reverse complement strand
TAAACAATCCAAGGTGCGATGTGTATATAGACATACATGAGCAGTTTGGATTGTTGAACTGACGCAGTAGATGGTACTTTTTCTACCACCACTGTAAAACAGTGCGTTCAAAAAGTGCCGGATACAAGGAAGTTAAACAATCCAAGGTGCGATGTGTATATAGACATACATGAGCAGTTTGGATTGTTGAACTGACGCAGTAGATGGTACTTTTTCTACCACCACTGTAAAACAGTGCGTTCAAAAAGTGCCGGATACAAGGAAGTTAAACAATCCAAGGTGCGATGTGTATATAGACATACATGAGCAGTTTGGATTGTTGAACTGACGCAGTAGATGGTACTTTTTCTACCACCACTGTAAAACAGTGCGTTCAAAAAGTGCCGGATACAAGGAAGTTAAACAATCCAAGGTGCGATGTGTATATAGACATACATGAGCAGTTTGGATTGTTGAACTGACGCAGTAGATGGTACTTTTTCAACGCACTACAGTGCGTTCAAAATGGGGCAGATGCAAGGAAGGCGAAGTTTTTTGCGAAGGGAGTGTATCAGGAAAACATACTCGACCGGAGCAAAAAACGAGCCTGACGCAGCAGATGCCCCATTTTCAACGCACTGTTAGCCGCCATACCACTGGGGGCGCATACTCCCAACATCAGCTTCGCTTCCCTGCCAGCATTTTTGCCCCTGCAATCGATGGATAAGCGCCGTAAATATAGGTCTTTTATGCTCAGCCCAATCCGGTGCGGCAAGCTCACCCGGTGCCGGGTCTCCTGTCAAGCGATGCATAACAATATTTGAAGGTATGAGCGGCAAAGCTCGTGCAAGCATATCAATATAATCATCGCTATGGAGGGGCGTATAGTGCCCGTTTGCATACCATGTTTTTAGCACAGAATCATGACTCACATAAAGATTGTGAATTTTTAAGCCCGCAAGGGGTAAGGTAAGTGCCCAGCGCACACTTTCCAGAAAATCATCTGTATTTTCACCGGGCAGTCCGGCCATAAGGTGTGCGCACACTTTCAGCCCGTGGTCAGCTGCCATGCGCACGGCTTTTTCGGAATCATTTACACTGTGCCTTCTTTGTATAAGGTCGAGGGTTCTTTCATGACACGATTGCAGGCCAAATTCTATCCACACTTCCGGCAAGTTACAACGGGCTAAAATATCGAGCTTTTCATTATCAATGCAATCGGGGCGTGTCCCCACGCTCACCCCCATATTTTCAGGAAGATTTTGCACCGTTTCCACTAAATGCATAAGACGTGAGCTTGGACCGTATGTATTGGAAAATGATTGAAAATATGCCATAAAACCACGATTACTGTCGGTGGCTTCATATTTATCCTTCCAAACGTTCCATTGTTCTTGCAAGGTGAGTCCTTTGTGCCACAAACCGGAGCCGGAGCCTTGCGCATTGCAAAAGATGCAACCTTGTTTTGCCAAGGTGCCGTCTCGGTTTGGGCAGGATGCTCCCGCATCCAGTGGAATTTTTTGCACTCGCTTTCCATACTTGCGCCTAAAATATGTTCCTAAACAATGCCACAGCATCATATTTTTTCCCCTTTTGAGGTTTTCGCACAACTATTTTCCGTATATATTTTAATGTGTATATAATACAAATCAGGCTTCGGCAACAATTGAAAGGTAAAAACTTGAGAATTAAAATCAATACCTTAAAATCAAAACAGAACCCTGCCCACCCATTGGTATACGGCACGCATAAGCAGGCGTCAACGCTCAAAAGGTCATATCCGCACAATGCTTGAAGGGCTTCATTTACACTTTTGGGTAAAATATTTTTTGCAGTGCCAAGGAAAAATATTTGAACTTTCAAGATATATATTGACTTTATGTATATTTTTCCAATATAACCTCTACTTATTCAAGTTAGCGCGTTGTTATGTCGCAATCTAAGTTATTTAGCAAGTTATTTAGTAAGGTGAAATGATCCATGGCAAAAATTTTAGATTATGTTTTAGGTTTTTTTTCCAATGACCTAGCCATTGACCTTGGCACGGCCAATACCTGTGTTTATGTAAAAGGGCAAGGCATTGTTTTGCGTGAACCTTCGGTGGTTGCAGTAAAAAAAGACTCTCGAGGAAATAATGTGGTGCTTGCCGTGGGGCAAGATGCCAAACGTATGCTTGGTCGTACTCCCGGAAATATTACGGCTATACGCCCCATGAAGGACGGCGTCATTGCCGATTTTGAAATCACTGAAGCCATGCTCAGACATTTTATAAAAAAGGTTCACCATTCTCGCCACTTAGTTCGCCCTCGTATCATGATATGCGTACCTACCGGCATTACGCAGGTGGAAAAGCGTGCGGTGAAAGAATCGGCTCAATCTGCCGGAGCACGTGAAGTGTACCTCATTGAAGAACCCATGGCGGCTGCCATTGGTGCCAACCTCCCCATTCAAGAGCCCACGTCAAATATGGTGGTTGATATTGGAGGCGGCACAACGGAAGTGGCCATAATTTCCCTTTCCGGTATAGTGTATTCTCGCTCCGTGCGTGTGGGCGGCGATAAAATGGATGAATCCATCATGACGCACGTTCGTCGTAAATACAGTATGCTCATAGGCGAATCTTCCGCCGAAGAAATCAAGATGAAAATTGCCTCTGCCTATATTATGGATCCCGAAGAGCAAATTGAAGTCAAGGGGCGTGACCTTGTGACCGGTATCCCTCAAAATATTATCATCACTTCCGAAGAAGTGCGCAAGGCCATTGCCGAACAAGTGGACGGCATAGTACAGGCTGTGCGCATGGCTCTTGAACAAACGCCTCCGGAACTGGCAGCTGATATTGTTGACAAGGGTATTGTGCTCACCGGCGGCGGCGCTTTGTTGCGTGGACTTGATCAGCTCTTGCGTGATGAAACATTACTGCCAATCACCGTGGTGGAAGATCCGCTTTCCACTGTGGTCATGGGAACCGGTAGAGCCCTTGACAGTTTGCACATCCTCAAAGAAGTTTGCATAGATTAATTATTTCAATTACTTTGGGATTTGCGGTATCTTTTCAAAAGTGTTCACCGTAAATTCCTTTTGTTTTAAACACATAACATTTGAATAGGTGTTTAATCAAGTGAGCCCAAGACGCTATATAGTCATCTCCATTTTCTTGCTATTTCTATTTTTGGCGATGCATACATGGAATCAACGCACCGGCATTCTTGATAAGATAGCAACATTTATTGGGCTTGAGCTTGTGGGCAGTGTTTTGAAGCCTATGCTTGTTATCCATTCAACGTATTCGGATATTTGGGAAAATTACGTTTACCTTGTGGACGTGCGCCAAGAAAATAACAGCCTCAAAACCGAGCTTATGTCCATACGTTCCGAGCTTATGGCCGCCGACGAAGACAGAGCAGAAGTGCGTCGCTTGCGTGCGCTCTTATCCTTACCCGTGGACAGAAGCTGGCATCCCATTGGTGCTCGTGTTCTTGCCGGGCGCATGGGGCCAAATTCTGTGCTGGAAACAGTGATTTTGAGCCGTGGTTATGTAACCGGCGGCATTCCCGGCATTCCCATTATGACCAATCTTGGGCTTGTGGGACGTGTTTTGCGTGCCTCCGCACACACTTCAACGGCACTTTTGCTCACCGATCCCGGAAGCCGCATTGCCGTACTGAGCCAAAAAACACGCACTGCGGGCATTTTAACAGGCAGAGGTGGTCGTAATTCCTTGGAAATGCGATATGTAGAACATGATGCCGCCATTGAAAAGGGTGAAGTGCTGGTGACATCCGGTCTTGACGGTGTGTACCCAAAAGGGCTTGCGGTGGCACGTGTTACTGAGGTATCAATGTACGGTTATTCATCTTTTAAGACGGTACATGCCACGCCGCTTGTGGATATAGCACACCTTGAAGAAGTGCTCTTGCTGGAACCGACAGGACTTGAGCCTTTGCCACAAATTCCGGCGGTGGATTTTGTGGGTCCTCCCACCTTTGAGCAGGTAAATCTTATGGCAGAGCATAAAAATCGAGAAGCCCTTGCAAGCGTTGATGCCATAACATCCAATATTTCCAATTGTTTTCCGATTCCAATATTGGAAAGCCTACCGAAACTTAAGAGCAATAAAATTGTGCACGGCGGTCTTTCCATACCCGAGCAAAGGTAGCACCATGAACATAAAAGCATGTATTTGGTGGTTTCTGTTTTTCTGCGTTTGTGTAATATTTCAAGCCATTATACCCGCTCTCGATGCCATGGTCATTGGACTTATTCTAGTTTTGCAAGAAAAGCGATACAAAGACTTGCTTTGGCTTTTACCTTCGCTTATTTTAATCCAAGAGGGTATTGGCTCAAGGGATTTTGGCGGAATGCTTTTATGGTATGCCATAGTCTTTGTGCTTTTTATTCTGGGGCGTTGGCTCTTTGAAGTGCAAAACTTACTCTTTGTTTTACTTATGGCTTTTTGCCTTGGAGGAGCACATTTTGCACTTGTATACACTCTTGCTCCCTTGCAAAACTTGGCAGTAAATATTGAACTCCTTATGGAGGAAAGTATTTATCAGGCTCTTTTTGTGGTGCCTGCATGGTGGATTGCACATCTAACACGCAAATGGGTCAATAATAATGTCGATGCAATATAATCTGGAACATAAAAAAGAAAGTAAGCTTCAAAACTGGCTGAAAATACCCGTGGAGACGGACGAGTACCAACCTCCGAAATTGGGAATACTTTTATTACAGGTATTTGTGGGATTACTCTTCCTTGTGTTCGTGGTACGGTTTTGGTATTTACAAGTCAATAAGGGCGAGAGCTATGCCAAGCAGGCGCAGCTTAATCGTATGCGAGAAGAGCGCATTTTAGCTCCCCGTGGTCTTATACTGGACAGCGGGGGCAACGTTCTTGCCAACAATGTTGTTGCCTATGGCATTAGCATTGTTCGTGAAGACTGCCCCGATGTACCGGCCACCTTGGCTGAGGTAAGTGCGTGGACGGGCATCCCACACGCTGATCTTATTGCAAAATATCGAAAAGACGTCCGCAAGGCACAATCGTTTGAACCCATGTTGCTTGTTTCCGGAATTGATGTGAATTTGGTTTCGAAAATTGAGGCCGAATTAATACATTGGCCCGGACTGGAAATTGTGACGCACGCCAAACGCACCTACCCCGAACGTGATATCTATGCGCATATATTGGGCTATGTTGCCGAAGCCAACGAAAAGGAAATGGAAAAGAATAAAAAGTTGCACATGGGCGACTTGGTGGGTAAGCAGGGGCTTGAATACACCCTTGATGAACAATTACGAGGCATTAAGGGACTTTATCAACGTGAAGTTGACGTAGTGGGACGTTCTTTGAGTAAAAAGCTTATACAAGAACCACGAGGCGGAAAAATCATCCGCCTTGCCATTGACACAAAAATTCAAAAAGCCGCTTGGGATGCCCTTGGCGAACATACCGGATCGGTGGTGGTGATGGATCCGGACACAGGAAAACTCAAGGCATTGGTGACAACTCCTGCTTACGACAACAATTTGTTCACCGATGGAATTTCACATAAAGACTGGAAAACATTAAGAGAAAACCCAAAACATCCCTTACAAAACCGTGCTGTGCAATCGGTCTATCCTCCGGCATCGGTATGGAAACTGGTGATGACAGGTTTATTTTTGGAAATGGGCATTTCACCTCAAGAAGTGGTTCCGTGTCGGGGGTCTGTACGCCTTGGTAATAGGATGTTTCGCTGTTGGCATTCGGGGCATGGTGCCATGAATATGACAACGTCTCTTATCCATTCTTGCGACATATACTATTATACCATGGGCTTGCGTGTCGGCATTGATAATATTGAGCGTTATGCCAAGGCCAGCGGTTTCGGCAATGTGGTCGGTATTGGCCTACCCCATGAGAAATCAGGACTTGTTCCTTCGAGAACTTGGAAGAAAAATCGCTTCGGCACAAGTTGGGTTCCCGGCGAAACCTATAATACGTCCATCGGTCAAGGCTACACCTTGGTAACTCCCTTGCAAGTAGCCACCTATGTTTCTGCCTTAATGAATGGCGGTAAATTACTTGAACCGCAAGTGGTGGATATGGGAAAGCCTAAAGTTCGAGGGCAAATTCCTGCCACTGCCAAGCATCGAGATTTTATATTGGAAGGAATGCGCAGAACGGCAACCGGCGGTACGGCACGGGTTATCAATCGCTCTGATGCCATCATGGGCGGCAAAACCGGCACGGCGCAAGTGGTAAAGTTACGCCTGCGTGGCGGTCGACGTTTGCGCAACCATGAACTGCCCTATGAACAGCGTGATCATGCATGGATAGCCACCTATGGTATTAAGGATACACAGCGATATGTTGTCATAGTCATGCTTGAACACGCAGGCGGCGGCTCGAAAATGGCCGGTCCCGTTGCCAAAAAAATGTATGATGTACTTTTTGGCGATCAAAATGCTTCTCCACCGGAAAAAGAAAACGAAAATGATGACGCTGAAATTGCATCAAGTGAATAGGATGAACCATGGGCTTTGATCGACGCCTTCTAGCCTATATAAATTGGGAACTTATTGCGTGTTTCACCACTTTATTCATTGTGGGGGTGGCCAATTTATATTCTGCTTCCGGTATACGCCTTGAAGAAGGTATAAGCGTATCGTCCTTTTACCAACGCCAGCTCATTTGGGGAAGTATGGGATTTTTCGTCATGCTTTGTGCCATGGTCATTGATTACCGCCAGCTCAAAAATTTTGCATGGCCACTTTTTTTGCTTGTCATAATCTTACTCGTCTTGGTGCATGTAATCGGTGTGACTGTATATGGTGCAAAGCGTTGGCTATCATTGGGTTTTATGAATATTCAACCCAGTGAGCTTGCCAAGCTTGCCGTGCTTGTCATGGGTGCGCATGTTCTTTCACGCTCGGCAGACAGCCTCGGTTGGATTAAATTTTGTCAAGTATTACTAGTAGGTATTGCCCCTTGCGCTTTAATTGTTACCCAACCGGATCTGGGAACAAGCATAAATATATTGCTTTTACTTGGAGGTATGATACTTTTTCATGGCATTAAAGGTAACGTGCTTAAGGTTTGCATGTTCTTGGTTCCATTTATCATGGCATTTATGTGGTTTGTGGGCATGGAAGACTATCAAAGGCAAAGGGTGCTCACATTTTTAAATCCGGGAGACGATCCTCGAGGTGCCGGCTATCACATAATGCAATCACAAATTGCCATTGGTTCCGGTCAGTTATGGGGAAAAGGTTTTCTTGAAGGCACTCAGAGTCAGCTACGTTTTATACCGGAGAGGCATTCGGACTTTGTTATTGCCGTATTTGGTGAAGAATGGGGATTTGCAGGCTGTGTGGCAATAATTTCCTTATACTGCCTATTTTTATTAGCCATTTTTTCAACAGTGGTGAAAGCCAAGGATAGATTTGGTTCCATGCTGTGCGTGGGGGTGTTTTTTTACTTTTTCTGGCAAATAGTTATTAACATCGGCATGGTT
Organism: uncultured Desulfovibrionaceae bacterium; assembly: GCA_964369515.1. Taxonomy (GTDB): domain Bacteria; phylum Desulfobacterota; class Desulfovibrionia; order Desulfovibrionales; family Desulfovibrionaceae; genus CAYJAD01. The sequence continues at coordinate 296 of CAYJHK010000095.1, read as the reverse complement.
ATAGGGTTGATGCCTGTGGTTGGCATACCGCTTCCCTTTATGAGCTACGGAGGCTCCTCCATGCTCGTTAATTGCCTTTTACTTGGCATAGTGCTGAATGTATCCATGCGGCGTTTTATGTTTAAATAGCCATATAAAACACTATGATTACATGGTTTTTTATATGTAATACCTATAATAAAATGTGGCTATTGCCTTAACTCAGTAAAATTAAAATTATGCTTACTTTCCAAAGCTTTACACTACACTCAGATTTTGTTGGCTCATCCCGATAGGGATGAGCAATGGGCGCGTTT
>CAYJHK010000094.1:4043-7774 GCA_964369515.1 uncultured Desulfovibrionaceae bacterium | reverse complement strand
ATACTTTTGAACCTTTTCGCTTAATTAGGACTCCATTTTTCTGTTGCAGGATCACTTTTGGTCTTCTAAGCCGCCTGCACGGCGGATAACACAAACACAACATTTACTGTTACGTTTACAGCCTTCTAAGCCGCCTGCACGGCGGATAACTTTTCCTGTAGATGTTTGCACTTGCTGTAAATCTTCTAAGCCGCCTGCACGGCGGATAACAAATCAGCCCCTAAGAATTTGCAGTTCTCTAGCTTCTAAGCCGCCTGCACGGCGGATAACGTGAGCCTGCGAACATGTCGCCGGCTGCTGATCTTCTAAGCCGCCTGCACGGCGGATAACTAGACTCATTTCAATAAAAATTTTTATAAAAAAATAAGTTACAACATTAAAACTACAAAATACTTCCTTTTCTTCTTTACATCTTATGCTATCGAAATTATTGATACTTTTTACAGGAGGCAATAATGAAGTCAAAAAGGTAGTCCAACACTTTTTCTTTTTGACATAGTTCAATAAATCTATTACGAAAATCCTTTTCGCTCAACTTCTGTTTTGTGGCAATGAAAGCAGTGGGCATGACGAGGGCATCTTTCACCAGATCAGCCATATCAAAGACCAAAGCACCACGACGAGTTTTTCCGTGTAAAATAGGCAAAGAAAAGCTTATACCAAGGCCACATAAAGCCACGCCGGCATAGCCATAAGCAATATAATTGCCATGATCAAGAAATGCATTACAAATGTCTGCTTTTGTTGCGGTGCTGCGTTTTCCCTCCTCCCTTGTAAAAGGTGTATTAAAAAGTTTTGCAAACAAAGCATAGCAAGCTTTAGCCCAACGTGCTTCAGTTAATAGTAAAGCCTGTGTGTTGTCGGCTTTTTCGATATTTGCAAGGTACTTTTCTTGCTCATGAGTTGGAAAGACAAAACCTGCATCGCAAAGTGCTGAATTTTTAGTCCACTTTTTTTCAGCAAAGCGTACCCTTTCGCAGAGAAGTTCTTTCCCCAATTGAAGGCGTTTTTCTTCATCTAGCCAAAGACGCATCCACGCTTGCATATATTCGGTTGGGCGATATTCGCTTTGCGGTACCATAAATGCCATATCCAAAGCGCCAAAAAGCGGAGATCCTCCCGATCCGCAAAAGCCAACCATGACATTGGCTTCAGCAAGGCGTCTTGCTGCCGCATCCGTGATGGAAGAACCTTTGCCAAGAAGGATAAAGGCCGTATTACGCTCCGGAAGATTAAAAAAACGTTCGATTTCCCCTCCATCTTGCGTCAAATACACTATGCGGTGATTTTTTTGTATAACACGCACGTGTTCCAAATAAAACACATTGGCACGCTTAGAAAGCATAACCGGACGCGGATTATTTTTTACTGTAGCTGCCATGGGCAACCTCAAGGTAAACACGGCAAATAAAAAATATTATCTGTACTTGCAAAGCCATAGCTATTGGGAAAGCAGTCTTCCTTTTGCGCTTCCCCTTCATGGCATTGCACAGCTAAAGTAAACGTCTGTTTTGTGCTATAACTATTTAAAATAAAATACTCTAATGCATTTTTTTGCATGTACTCCAAACGCCGTTGACGTAAAGCTCCACGCTCTTTACCTTGTTTACGATCACTTTTCACAGTAGGTATACGATAACGCCGAAAAGTATGCCACACACCTGAAAAATCTTCCGGAACACGTAAAGGGTAATGCAAACGCACATAATCTCGTACCCATGAAGAGCGAGAACCATTTGCAAGTGACTGTACAAGCCTATCTAAATCAGCTTGTTGTGAAGCAAAAATGCGTAATTTTCCACCATGCCATGTTTGCTGTTCAGAAAGAACAAGAGCAACGGCATAGACATGAGGCATCTCTTTAAAAAGGCTATGTAAAACAGCAAGCATACGCCCACGCAACAAGGGCGGGCTCATATCCATATCAGGATTTTGCACAAGCGCTTCCATATCAAAATAAATTTTTGGCAACATGGCTATTCGCTCCCTGAAAATACACCACCACGAATAATGCAGGCTAGTAAAAACATGCCTTCATCTGTATCAGGCTGTAAAGTCCCCACTCGCAATAAATATTGAAAACCGGATGTTTCCTTGGTATTACGGAAAAACCGCTGCGCATCTAAACTAGCTCCATTAGGCTCTACGGGAAGCGGTAGACCGTGGCTTTCATATTCCGGATACCATGTGTCAATGGTGCGTAGAGCATTGCCAATTTTTTGATCGCGCAAAGCCGCTTGCCCACGCTCTTGATTACTATTTTTATCTTGATTTTCAGCTATATTGCCTACACAATATAAAGATCGGGCAAAGCCTTTAGTTTTTTCTTCCAAATAATTTTGTGACGGAAATACTTCTAAACCGCCATGAATACCAAAATCCACATCAGCCTCAATGCGTAAAACAGCTTCACGATTGCCACGCAAGCCCTTGCAAATTTCATCAGCAATGCGTATTTCCGCTTCACTATAATTATCAAAAGAATTTAAGGTAATATCTAAGCTGTTAAAATTTACTTTTTCCCCTTGAGCAAAAGAAACTTGTATTTGCACTTTTTCTGCCACCGCACGATTGCGCCATAAAAAACGCCCATTGGCAATATTGCGAGCATAGCGACACGCCACTTCTTTTAAAGCATCGCTTTCTTTGCTTTGCGCAATAAATGTCACGACCTGTTCACGAAAAAGTTTAATGTCCATTCCCTCTCCACTGGCACAAGAAAAAAGTGCATCCTTCAAATCGACAAAGCGTAAATCAAATTTAACACGTAATTTTTTAGCTTGCGAATCGAGTTTAGCAGTATCAGTAGTTTGCGGGTTAAATACCTTGCTACGTTCTTCTGAGCCTACGGAAGACTGTTTTTTTTTACCGGTTGTATTAACATTTTGTGTTCCACGGATGCCGTGACGCATGACCATAAGCGGTGTTGTCCTTCCATCGGCAAAAACATTATAGAAGAGTCCGTCGCTCAAAATAAAACAACGTTGAAACGAAAGAACACCGGGGAGTTTTTCATGTGATTTTGTCATATTTTTTCCTCTATATGTTTGATTTTTGATATATTCTAAAAACATCATCCGCCAGCCACTCAGGGTACCATAAGCTGTCTGCGCCTCTTTCGTCATCCACACATTGGCGCAAGGATACATATTGCACAAGCCCAGCCAAGGGTTCTGCAAAGGCATGGTCATAACCATAACGCACGCCGCTACGCTTGGCATAAGGGCTGATGCCGGCATAACCAAGACAAGTGGCACTGAGCCAAGAAAGTCCGTCATTTTTTTGCGAACAATGCCCAAGCGCATCCACAAAGGCCTGCGCCCTTTGCTCGGCTGTGACCTTTTCCAGTAAATCTCGCCTATCCATGACCACAAAACCATTTTTAATGTTTTCTAAAGCATCTTCTATGTCCTCAAAAGCTTTGGCTTGCCCTACACTTATAATGGTTCCGCCGGCAAAGCGTCCACCTAGAACATGCTCTCGTAAAACTTCCAAAGGAATTCTTACATCTAATGCTATAACCAAGGACACAGACATATGCGCAGAAGCTGTGGGTTGTAAGGAAAGTGCCTGCTTATTTTTGGAAGAATAATCTGAGCCATTAGTCAATGAAGGACCAAAAGTAAGCGCGGCTGCACGCCGTTGCTGTGGATTAAATATGCCATAAAAATTGTCACCTAAGGGCGTGTATTCATGCACAATAAGAGCAACTGAACGCACAGCCTCCGCCA
>CAYJHK010000094.1:0-3943 GCA_964369515.1 uncultured Desulfovibrionaceae bacterium | reverse complement strand
GGCGTGTATTCATGCACAATAAGAGCAACTGAACGCACAGCCTCCGCCACGCCAAGTTTTCGCCCCAAGGCATGTGCCATGAAATAGGCCGGCAAGACCGGTGGCCCGCCCATGAGAAAGGCGGTATTATACATATTAACACCTTGAACACGCATACGAGGCAAAGTTATGTAGCTCATAAAACAAAAACCTCCTCCATAATGCCGGCAAGATGGTGACGTGCTGTGGTATCCAATACAAGCAATTTTTTACCTTCTTTACCCTCAGCAAGAATAATATCCATTAACTCTCGTGCCATAAGTCGTGGCCAATTTTCACATAGAGGACGTAAAGCAGGATCAAGCAAAGCTCGCAATACTTTTCGAGAGCCACCTTTAAAGGCAGAAGGTGATACAAGAGCATAACGCTTAGATTCTTGGCATATAAGCTGTTCTTTGGGCAAAAGTTCGCCATATGTTTCGAGGACTTCGTAGGCTTCGGCTGCCATATTCAATACTGTGTGCGCTATGGCTTGAATCAGTTTTTTCTCTTGCTCACGCTCCTGCATCCCCGGCGCAGCATGTTCTGATAAGAGCACTTTTTGCCGAAAAAGTACATAGGTCAGAACGCTTTCTCGTAATGCTCCCTTGTTATGCACGCTTAAGGTAAATCCATTATGGTACAGAGAAAAAGCTTCTTTAATTGATGATGCCTGTTGCGGCGCACCCATAAAAATTGGGCGTCGCATGGTATGTATTAAAGGAGGCGCTCCTACATTTTGTATATTAGAACCACCAATACCAAATTGTGCCTGTCGAATTTTTCTTAACGCTACATCAGAATCTTTTTTGACTTTTTCATTGTGTTGCCACACTAAACCCTGCTCTGCCTTGAAGAATAAGGGACAAATACTGCTGGCTGTTATGGGCGTTATGCTCACATAGCCGCCCTCGGCATCTTCTTTGGGAATAAGAATTTGCCGTAAACGATGGTCAACATATTCTGTGCCGGTACTGTATGCAGTGTTTTGCGCCTCATGCATGGATTCTCGTATAGCCTTTATTTCTTCCATACCGGCTTCCTTTGCTTCTGGGGCACCATCAAGAAGGTTATAAGCTTGTGCTCTTACAGTCATGTTTATAGATTTCAAACCTACTTCACTATAATCTAAAGGAAAATCATGCCCTCCCCCTAGTAATGTACGTAATGAAATATAAGGTACATCCAGCGCATTTTCTTCAGATGTAGTATTTATGCGTATACCCACCAAGGCTGCATTAGAATTGATGGTTTTAGACTTATACTGAACAAAAGTAGAGATCCCTTCTCGGTATTTCTCCGCATCAATTTTTTTCCATTTTTTACTCATATGCCTCCTTATATGGTGAAAAAACTTTAGAAATCAAAAAAATTATTCATTCACCTCCCTGCAAACACCAAAGCCCACGTCATACTCAAAACGCTCTCTTGCATATCCACCACCTCCTATATATCTATTAATCTCTAAATACAAGCCTTCTGTTTCACTTATGCCAACTTCGTGGCAAAGTTCACACATTTGCAATGGTGAAAGGTACAACCACGCATTGGGCATGGCGGCAACTTCTTTCACATCATCATTGGGCACCCAGTCTTCATATTTTCCGGCACTGTTAAAGCATTCAAAAATCAAATGTTCTGTGTATTTATCTCTACGCAAACGCCAAGCACTTTTATGTGAGGGAGAGCGCAAAGGCGTGTCTTTATACGGTGCTGCAGTCATACGTGTTGCCGCTATGGGAAGCTTGGTAAAAATACCTTCTTGTATGCTTCCATTTTTATCAAGGTACGTTCCAAAATACTTACCTACTCTCTCACCAATACCTACGTCATCTGCTTTGGCAAAAGCAGAGCCTTCACCTAAACGTAAGGATGCATTAATAATTACTTTTCCTTCCCCATACCAAGGGAGTAACTTTTCCACATCATGCCCAAGGTAGGCTTTATTTTTTTTCGCCTCAAAACCGGGATAGATAAAAGCCGGACTTTTTTTGTCTCCTGCATCAGAATTTTTGCAATGACGTAAATTATATTGTAAAAGAGCAATATTTGTTGTGTGTTGCAAAGGTATGACTCTATGCCGATTAACACGCCCTGCCGTTTGCACAATGGATTGTGCGCTGGAAGGTTCTATGACTGCCCAATCAAAATCATGGTCTCTCCCCACTTCTTCCACAGGAGTTGCCACAACGATGAAAAGGACATCTTGTTCAGCCCGTTGCGCCACAAGCCTTTGTATTTCTGCATCTTGAATAATGTGTTCGTCATGAGAATTTTTGCGTTTTAAGAGAAAATCCAAGCGCCTTTCTTTGTGGTAACGATTGATGCGCCAATCATTGGCATGGTAACATGCCACATACGCATTGGGAATATGCTGCGCCACATGCCGTGCCATATGCACCGCACCTTGAATATTTGCCATGCGAATAAGCCCAAAGGATACACGCTTTTGAGCAGAAAAAGCCCATGTATTTTCCAAATGCAAACGCTGCACAGCGGTCAAGGTGGCATCATAAAAATCTTCCACTGTGGCTTCAAATTTTTGCAAAAAAGCATGTCTGTAGGTGGGAATTTGTTGTATTTTTTTTGTAAATTCTTGTAAACGTAGCGTATAATCTGCCGAAAAAGTATCTTCACCAAGGTTATACGTTTGCACTGAAGGAATAAGAACATCGTCCACCAAAGCAACACCATATTTATTTTTTTCTGTATTATTTTGAGAATCTTGTAACAGTGACCGACGTAACTCAAGACCGGATTTCCACGCAGCATGAACAGCATCCGCCACCGACTGCGAAAGTGTTGCCGATGAACAAATGACATTGCGCTTAAAAAAGGCACACAGTTGTACCAATCGTAGTACGGCTACCAAAGCTTCAGGATCATAACTGTCAATTTCATCCAAAATAAGGTCTGAAGAAAGCATTCGCAATACGGCTTTCACATGATGCCCTTGACTCTGGGGGTTGCCTGCTGCTATGAGAAAATCTATGGTAGAAACCAGCACAGGCGTGCTTATAAGCGTTTTTTGCCGTTTATCAGTGAAAATTGGCTCCATCCACGCAGGAATAACAGCATTCTCTCCCAAATTCCCTTCCTGACAATAAAATTCCTGCTCGATGTGGTTTCCTTCTGAGTCCGTGAAAGAGCCTTGACTATCATCCCACGTAAAAAGTTTCTGTGTGATTCTATCCCCAATGACGGTGGCCATGTCTGTGGATAAAATACCAAGCTCCTTCTGCAAAGCCTTGCCTGTTTGTAAGGTAAGCGAGCGTAAATTCAGCGCAATGGAACAGCGTGGCGAAGCATCTAAAGATAAAATGCAGGCACTGCGGATATTTAAACGTGTTTTACCACTGCCTGTTCCTGCCAAACTAAAGACTAAGCAGGGCGTATCCTCATGCTCTTGACGCCAAGCCATAAGAGCAGCAGCAACATTATTTTGCCAATGAAATCGAGATTTTTCTTCAGCCGGCTCTAAAATAGATGCTAAGGAACATTCTTGTAATCCATCAAGAACACTATGACAAATTTTCGGGTCAATGAAATATTGCCCCAGGCGCCACGCTGTTTGTCCTGCCACATGTGCCACATTTTCTAAATGCCACTCCAGCGACTGCTTAAGTGTTCCTTTGTCAGTATTAGCTGCCGCTTCATTATGTTTTGGAGAGTTATTTTCCTTATAATTTTGAGCAGATACAGTATGGTCTGCAAAGATAAGTGCAACTCGAGACAAGGTCACTAAAGACCACCAATAACTATGAGCCATTTCTCCTTGTTGTTCCACAAGTCCATTAAGCCTTTTTATTATGGCTGCAACATGTTGCAAATGCTTTTCCGTTGGAGCGGCAAAGGGTGTGGTGTATGGGGCGTCAAAATGCTTATCACGTACATGTGAGGCGGTTAACGTGGGAAAGGAATTATC
>CAYJHK010000093.1:0-7798 GCA_964369515.1 uncultured Desulfovibrionaceae bacterium | reverse complement strand
AAGTTCCCCCCCTCAAAACGCGCTTTCCGCTTTTTTCTTCAAAAAAAGCTTCATGGGGTCTCACACAAAACTCAGTATAAAATATGCTTATAGCACTACAATTTACGAAGTACATTGCAGTGCGTATGAAAATTTTTTGATGGTGGGGGGGGTGGGGGAGGAGACCTTTTTCCAAAAAGCCCCTTCCCCAAGAAAATTTTTATAAATTTAGAATGACATAACAAATTCCGTAAAGCAACAAAATTACTATTTACCTTGGTCAAAGCTTTTGCTAGAATTTGCCCATGAAAAAAAATATGCACATCCTTGTTACCGGAGCTGCCGGTTTTATTGGTCATCCTCTGGTGATGCGCCTCATAGAAGCCGGCCATAGCGTTGTGGGTTTAGATAATATCAATGATTATTATGATGTGAACCTCAAAAAAGCTCGCCTTGCCGAGTTGAATCCTCTGGAAAATTTCCGCTTTGCCTTTGGGGATTTAGCCGACGACAGTTTCATGGACGCATTGTTTGAAACGGAACAGTTTACGCATGTGGTACACTTAGCCGCTCAAGCCGGCGTGCGCTATAGTATTGAAAATCCACGCTCTTACATACAATCAAATCTGGTAGGTTTTGGAAATATCCTTGAAGGCTGCCGTCATAATGGCGTCAAGCATTTGATTTTTGCTTCCTCATCCTCTGTATACGGCTTAAATGCCAAGCGTCCCTATTGCGAATCAGATGCGGTCAACCATCCCGTAAGCCTCTATGCCGCTTCGAAAAAAAGCAATGAACTCATGGCGCATTCCTACAGCCATCTTTACGATTTGCCCTGCACCGGCTTGCGATTTTTCACCGTGTATGGACCATGGAACCGTCCGGATATGGCCTTGCATCTTTTTGCCACAGCCATCATAAACAATCGCCCCATCAATGTATTCAACAACGGACAAATGCAACGGGATTTCACCTATATTGACGATATTGTTGAAAGCATCGTGCGCCTTGTCCCCCTTGCGCCGCAACGAAATATGGGTAAGAATGCTCAATTTGATCCCCTGCTGCCGGCTCCTGACTATAGCTCTGCGCCTTGGGGCATCTACAATATCGGCAACAATAACACGGTGGCCTTGGGCGACTTCATCGACATTCTTGAAAAAAAGCTTGGCAAAAATGCCATAAAAAATTACCTCCCCATGCAAGCCGGCGATGTGGTTTCCACCCACGCCAATGTGGATAACTTAAGTGAGCTTACGGGCTTCACTCCGGCAACGCCTCTTGAACAAGGCATCGAAAAGTTCGTAACTTGGTATAAAAACTATTATAAGGTATAAAATTTTGTTTGAATTTGTAAAAAACTTGAGTAACACATGCACATAAAACCCGAAATCCTTGCTCCTGCCGGAGACAGCCCTTCTTTTTTAGCCGCACTTGCCGCCGGTGCCGACGCCATCTATGTGGGATTGAAACATTTTTCCGCACGAATGCAAGCAGAAAACTTTGGCGCCACCGAACTTTCACGCCTCACAGACTTGGCGCACGCCAATAATACTAAAGTCTATGTTGCCATGAACACACTATTAAAACCGGAAGATGTGCGTAGTGCGCATCACCTTGTGGTTCGCCTCAAAAAGCAAGTGCAAGCCGATGCCATCATCGTTCAAGATACGGGTTTTATTGAAATTGCACGCCAAGCACACTTTGACGGCGGCATCTTTCTTTCCACACTTGCCAATATCACCCACCCTGCCGGACTTATGGCAGCCAAAAAACTTGGTGCCAATCGTGTCATTTTGCCACGAGAATTGAGTATTGATGAAATCCGCAGCATGGGCGAAGCCTGCCCCGACGGGCTTGAGCTGGAAAGCTTTGTGCATGGGGCGTTGTGCTATTGCGTATCAGGTCGATGTTATTGGTCTAGCTATATGGGCGGAAAAAGCGGCCTGCGAGGGCGTTGCGTACAACCCTGCCGTCGAGTCTATAAGCAAGGCGGACAAAATTTAGCTCGCCAATTTGCCAAGGCCGAAGAGGAAGTGAGCAAAAACGCTCAAAAAGAAATGCGAGGCAAAAAATTCTTACCTACAAAACGTGGCGGCTACGGACAAGCTGAACAGCAAGGGCGTGGGCAAAAAAGTAATCGTGTGGGCAAAGAGCACAGCGGACGTTATTTTTCCTGCCTTGATTTATCCTTGGACGTGCTGGCGAAAACCTTGCTTGACATTCCCAAGCTTACCTCATGGAAGCTTGAAGGAAGAAAAAAAGGTCCGCATTATGTATTCCATGTGGTCTCGGCTTATAAACTTTTGCGAGACAATCCGGGTGATTCCAAAGCAAAGAAGATGGCGGTGGATTACCTTGAAATGGCACTGGGACGCAGTGTGAGTAAGGCTCGATTTTTGCCGCAAAAAAACAACATCCCCACAGCCCCCAATGAATCCACCAGCTCCGGCTTGCTTATCGGCAAGGTGGGGGCAGATGCGAATTCACAACCGGTGCTTAAGCCGTATCGAGACCTTATCCCCGGGGATTATTTGCGCATTGGCGTTGAAGACCAAAGCTTTCACAGTACCCTTTCCGTAACAAGACGAGTCCCCAAGGCCGGAACCTTTCATTTACGCTTGCCTAAACATAAGACGCCCAAGGCCGGTACGCCTGTCTTCCTTATAGATAGACGTGCGCCGGAGCTTATGTCCACCTTAAAACAATGGCAGGCAAAACTGGAAGAATATCCCGGAAGAAGTTCTTGTCCTGTTTCACAAAACATACGTCTTGACTCCTTTGCGGAAAGATCTGGTACGGAAGAAATTAAAACTCGCCGAACGCATATGACCTTGCGTTCCGCCATGCCCCAAGGACGAGAAACCCGTGCCGCCAAGGGTGGACATATGGCCTTGTGGCTTTCGCAAAAAGCGCAAGAGATTTCTCGCACCATCGCTTCTCGCATCATTTGGTGGCTACCTCCTGTAATTTGGCCGGAAGAAGAAAAGAACTATCAGCGGCTTGTGTTGCATATGCTGAAAAACGGTGCAAAAAACTTTGTATGCAACTCACCGTGGCAAATGGAACTTTTCACCAACTTACCCCACGGAATTTATACGGAAGAACTGGAGCTCATAGCCGGCCCTTTTTGTAATATAGCCAATGCAGCGCACATCTATACATTGAAAAACATGGGATTTACCGGCGCATTTGTCAGCCCCGAACTGCCTCGCAACGAATTACTTTCCTTGCCAAAACACAGTGCGCTCCCCCTTGGCGTTGTGCTTGACGGTTTTTGGCCGGTGGGCATAGCTCGCTTTGGCCTACTGGGTGTAAAACCCAACGAACCCTTTGTCAGTCCCAAGGGTGAAATATTTTGGGCGCGTAATTATGGTGCCAATGTGTGGATTTATCCGGCATGGCCGCTCAACCTCACGGAAAAGAAACACGAATTGGAGCAGGCAGGTTACAGTATTTTTGTACATATGGATGAAAATCCTCCGCACAATCTGCCAGCCTTACAACGTGACGGACTGTTTAACTGGAATGGAGAACTGTTGTAATTTCAAACCGATAGAAATTCAAGAATCATCGCAACAAACGCATTGCGTTTTTGATTGCCATATTGCGTTTCCCCATTGCCAGCATAAGGCATTTCAAAAAAAATACATATAACATTGAGGACTATATGGACAAACAACTTCTGGACATTCTTGCCTGCCCACGTTGCCACGGCGACTTGACATTGAAACACGAAAACAATCAGGACGTTGGGCTTATTTGCGCTGCATGTTCGGTCATGTACCCTATCCGTGAAGACATACCCATTATGCTTGTGGACGAGACACAGCCCTTAACCGCTGTCGAAGTTGACGATACTGATGACACAAGCAACAACAAAGGAAATATTTAATGCGCATCCTCATTGCCTCCGACATACACGGCTCACTGGAAAGCTCACGATTTTTACTGAAAAAAACTCAAGAGCTCCAACCGAGGCTATGCATCTTGCTCGGTGACTATTTGTATCACGGCCCACGTAATCCCTTGCCGGAACAATATACGCCGCAAGCTGTGGTGCAAACCCTTGGCGAAATTATGGATTATGGTACAGAGATTTTAGCTGTGCGTGGCAATTGTGACGCATTGGTGGACGAAGGTCTCATACCCTTCCCCCTCACAGAAAGTGTACAATTATATATAGATGGGCGTAACTTTATGGCGGCGCATGGACATCAATTCGGCCGTGATCCGGATTTTTCACTCATTCCCAAGGGGACAGTCATGCTTACCGGACATACGCACGTCCCCGTAGCCGAAGCACGAGAGCATGTATTTTGGTGGAATCCCGGTAGCATAAGCTTACCCAAGAGCGGCTACCCACGCACATACGGCGTATATGAAAACGAAACATTCACCATATACGACATACACGAAAATATATATTTAACCCATTCTCTCGCTTGACAATTGGCCAAAAAAATATCAATTGTATAAAGCTTTGGATTATTGGGGCACAAGATTATGCCCGAAGAAGGAGAAGATATGCCCTGTCGCATCTTACAATGCAATTCAGAAAAAGATTGGCCACTCTTGGAAGAAGTCATTAAAGGCCGTGATAATACAGAAGAAAACGTAGACAGTGTCGTAAGCGAAATTTTGCTTGATGTTCAAAATCGTGGCGATGATGCCTTACTTGAATATACGAAACGCTTTGATTGCAAACACCTTGCCGACGATGATACAAGTTTTAACTTGCGCCTTGATGCCAGAAGTATAGCCAAGGGGGCGGCGCAAGTATCGGGCGAAGATATGAATATCATATCGGAAGCTGCCCTCAATATTCGCACTTTCCATGAAGCACAAATCGAGAAATCGTGGTTCATAACCCAAGAAGACGGTACCATACTTGGCCAAAGAGTGCTGCCGGTGGCAAGAGCCGGTCTCTATGTACCGGGTGGGCAAGGCGGCAATACCCCCCTGCTTTCAAGCTTGCTTATGAACGCCATCCCGGCGCAGGTTGCCGGCGTCCAAAGCCTTGCGGTGGTCACTCCGCCACGCCCTGACGGCAGTATTAATCCACATATTTTAGCCGTGGCGCATCTTTTGGACATTGACGAAGTTTATTGCATGGGATCGGCTTGGGCCATTGCTGCCTTGGCCTTTGGCACCAAGAGCATTAAGGCGGTGGATGTAATCGTGGGCCCAGGAAATATATATGTAACCACTGCCAAACGTTTGGTTCAAGGGCGAGTGGGCATTGATATGATTGCCGGCCCAAGCGAAGTGCTGGTGCTTGCCGACGGCAGCGCAAATCCGGCTTGGATAGCAGCGGATATGCTGTCGCAGGCCGAGCATGACAGCCTTGCCTCAGCCATTTGCATAACTGAAACTCCCTATATGGCAGAAGCCATAGAGCGAGAGCTTGACAGGCAATGCCAAGCCTTGCCACGGGCGGAACTGGCCCGTAAGTCACTGGAAAATTTTGGAGCCATTGTTGTTGTGCCCAATATGCGTCTGGCCATTACTTTTGCCAATAAGCTTGCCCCGGAACATCTTGAGCTTTGCGTCAAGGATCCTTGGAGCATAATGCCAAGTATTATCAATGCCGGTGCAATTTTTATGGGCTCACACTCCCCTGAGGCGGTGGGAGATTATTTTGCAGGGCCAAACCATGTCTTGCCCACCATGGGAACGGCACGCTTTTCTTCGGCTTTGTCGGTACAAACATTTTGCAAACGTTCATCCATTGTGGCGGCGTCCTCTGCCTTTGTTCAAAAAAATGCAGAATCCATTGCAAGACTTGCACGACTTGAAGGACTTGAAGCACATGCCAAGAGTATAGAATGCAGAGTGAAAACCAATAAATAAGTGCTTTGAAAAAGAACTGTCTGCCATAGGGTGTGATTTTCTAACAGACCGCAGGATGCGGTCAAGCCCCGCAGGGGAGCAAGCCAAAGACAAGCCGGAATTCACTTCCGGCGCAGACGACGCTTGCGATAGCTTGTGTCGTACAGGACGTACGACCAAGTGTCATCTGAAACAAGAAATGTACCCCATATAAAAAATACTGAAGAATAAATGTTAAGGAAGGAGAATATATGCAAGTAATCAAACAAAGCAGTATCAGCACTTTTCCCATGATTGCTCGTGGTAAAGTTCGTGATATGTATGAAATAGATGAACAAACGCTGCTCATTGTGACCACTGACCGCATGTCTGCCTTTGATGTCATAATGCGTGAACCTGTACCTTACAAAGGTGTTATCCTAAATAAAATAACACTTTTTTGGATGGAAAAATTCAAAGATATCGTACCCAACCATCTTATCGAAAGCGATGTCCATAAATTCCCCAAGGGTCTGGAACCATTTGCGGACGAGCTGGAAGGGCGTGCCGTGCTTGTAAAAAAAGCCAAACCTCTGCCTGTGGAATGTATCGTGCGTGGGCATTTGACGGGTTCCGGCTGGAAGGATTATAAAGCCAGCGGCTCGCTCTGCGGTTATAAGCTTCCGGAAAACCTTAAGGAATCCGCCAAGCTCGAACCGGCACTTTTTACACCCTCCACCAAGGCTGAACTTGGCGAACATGATGAAAATATAACTGTTGAGCAAGCAAAAAAACTCCTTGGTACGCAAATCGCCGCCAAGGTTGAAGATATTTCTTTACGTATATTTGAAGCCGGCCGTAGCTATGCGCAAACTTGCGGCATTCTTATGGCCGATACAAAATTTGAATTTGGCATGGTGGGTGACGAGCTTATCCTTATAGATGAAGTTATGACCCCTGACTCATCACGCTTTTGGCCATTAGAACAGTACGAAGAAGGACGTGCCCAACCAAGCTTTGACAAACAATATTTGCGTGATTGGCTCATGGCTCAAGTGTGGGACAAAACCCCTCCGGCTCCCGTCTTGCCACAAGACGTTATTGATGCCACCGCTTCAAAATATGCTGAAGCCTATAAAATTCTTACCGGCACATCTTTTGATGTGTAATAAGGGGAAGAGCATGTTATTAGAAGGAAAAAAAGCCCTTATCCTTGGCGTTGCCAACAATAAAAGCATTGCCTACGGCGTTGCCAAAGCCTTTAAAGCGCAAGGCGCACGTCTGGCTTTCTCATATGTGGGCGATGCCATCAAGAAAAGAGTGGAACCCATCAGCGAAGAGTTTGGCGGAGAATTTACCGTCGCACTGGATGTATGCGATGACGAGCAAATTTCTTCCGCCGTGCAAAACGTTAAAAAAGATTGGGACAGTATTGACATCTTGGTGCATTCCGTTGCCTTTGCCAATCGTGAAGATTTGCAAGGGCGCTTTTTGGACACAAAACGCCCGGGTTTCAGCCTTGCCCAAGACGTTTCTGCATATTCGCTCACCGCTGTCTGTCAAGCCTTTGAACCGCTCTTGATAAGCGGTTCATCAGTTATTACAATGACTTATAATGGCTCACAACGAGTGTTGCCGGGCTACAATGTCATGGGCGTTGCCAAAGCCTCTCTCGAATGTTCCATGCGCTATTTGGCCTATGACCTCGGTGAAAAAAATATTCGTGTTAATGGCATTTCGGCCGGCCCCATCAAAACCTTAGCCGCATCGGCTGTGGCCAGCCTCAAAAATATTTTTACACATATAGAAGAACACGCTCCATTGAGGCGCAATGTAACCACTGAAGACGTGGGCAATACTGCTGTGTATCTTGCTTCCGATCTTTCAAGTGCTGTTACAGGGCAGATTATTTATGTGGATGGGGGGTTCAACATCATGGGCATTTAGCAGTGCGTTGAAAAAGTGCCATCTACTGCGTCAGTTAAACAATCCAAACTGCTCATGTATG
>CAYJHK010000092.1:0-7827 GCA_964369515.1 uncultured Desulfovibrionaceae bacterium | reverse complement strand
CAGAAAAAAATATCTCTAATAACAGGAGAACAGGAAATGTCATCATTACGTGAAGAGAAAATATATATAAACGGTCAGGAGCTGGAAAGTCAGGACGGTAAGTGGCTTGAGGTGGAAAATCCTTCCAAGAAGGGTACGCTGGCAGGTAGAGTGCCTCGTGCCACTGCTGACGATGTGGATAAGGCTGTTAAGGCAGCGCATGAAGCCTTTAAGACATGGGGCAAGACCAATGCACGGGAGCGCAGTGCTTTACTTTTGAAAGTTGCCGATGAGCTGGAAAAAATCAAGGAAGACATAGCCTACACCATAGCTTTGGAAAATGGTAATGCTTTGCGCACACAGGCACGGGGCGAGGCTGTGGGGGCTGTTGACCTTTTCCGTTATTATGCCGGCCTTGCCACGGAGCTTAAGGGCGTCACTTATCAAGGGCCTGACAACTTATTCTTGTATTCATACAGAGCGCCTGTGGGTGTTGTGGCGGCGGTGGTACCGTGGAATGCACCGGTACAACTTTCGGCAGGAAAGCTTGCTTCTTCGCTTATTGCCGGCAATACCATCATCTTAAAAGTGGCTTCGGATGCTCCCATGGCTGCCATGATGATGGCCAAGACTGTGGCAAGGTTATTGCCTGCCGGCGTGGTTAACGTGTTATCCGGCCCCGGCAGTGCTTGCGGCAATGCCCTTGTGAGTCATCCGCTGGTGAATAAGATTTCGCTGACCGGTTCCACGCAGGTGGGTAAGGATGTTATGAAATTGGCTGCGGATCGCATTGTGAACAGTACCATGGAGCTTGGCGGAAAAAATCCGCAAATTGTCTTTGCCGATTGCGATGTGGATAAAACCGTACCCGGATTGCTTATGGCTACCCGTGTTACTCGTCAAGGCCAGTCTTGCACTTCCGGAGCCAATATCTATATTCAGCGTGAGATTTTTGACGAAACGGTGAAAAAGCTGGCTGCTGCCGCCGAGAAGTTGAAAGTGGGCGATGCGTGTGATGAAGCAAACGATATGGGCGCCGTCACTAATAAGGCACAATATAGCGGTATTATGGGTTATATTGAAAAGGCCATGCAAGAGCCGGATACAAAGCTTATCACCGGTGGATTGCCTCCGAGCGAAGGTCCTTTGTCTGAAGGGTATTTCCTTGTGCCCACCATCTTTACTTCCAAGGGGAACACCTCCGTTCTTGCCAAGGAAGAGGTCTTTGGGCCGGTTATGGTTTGTATTCCCTTTGATAGCGAAGATGAAGCTATTGCTTTAGCCAACGAAACAGAGTATGGTTTAGCGGCCTTTGTGTGGTCAAAAGATACGGCAAGAGCCATGCGAGTGGCACATCAAATAGATGCCGGTTGGACGCTGGTCAATTATGGCGGCGGTCAAGTTATGGGTCAGCCCTATGGCGGCATGAAGGAAAGCGGCCTTGGTCGTGAGTATTGCTTGGAAGGTGTACTAGAAAGCTTTACCGAGTTGAAAAGTGTTATAATGGATATGAGCTATACTAAATAATCTGGTGTTTGTAAGCTTTGGGAAAGTGTTCAATGTGTTCACATCCTTGAAGCCGAGTAGGCTGTTTAGCTCAAGGATGTGAACTAACTTTAAAAATAAAAGGGTCAACGGAAACTCCAGTTATGATAAAATCCAACAGTGTGGTACCTTTATACGAACAGCTTTCCTTAAAATTGCAACAGCAAATTGACAATGGCGAACTTAAGCCCGGGGAGCAGCTCTCTTCCATTAACGAATTGGTTAAAATGTACAATGTCAGCCGGGTTACCATAGTTAATGCCATAGAAGACCTTGTGAAAAAAGGTTGTGTCATTTCTCGTCAAGGCAAGGGAACTTTTGTTTGTAACAATTATATTGGCGAAGAACTTTTGTCCTTGCGTAGTTTTAAAGAAATTAAAGCTGATGGTAAGAGTGAAGTGCTCAGCTATGAAATTATTGCTCAGACGGAAGAGTTGGCAGAAGTTTTTTCTGCCGATGAACAAGAAATAGTGCGCTTGTATCGCTTGCAAATCTATAATGATAAACCCGTTGGTTTTCTTATAATACATTTACCGAAGCACATTGTGGATTCAACAAATATGACACGAGAAGTACTGGAGAAGTTTTCCATATTTGAACATCTTGACAAGCATAATGTGGTCATTGTTTCAGCGCAGCAAAGTATATCGGCCTGTGCGGCCACGGCAGAAATCAGTAAATTGTTACAAGTGCCGAAAAAAAGCCCCATCTTACATGCTGTGCGTAAATCTTGTGACGCCATGGGGAATACCATAATGTATACTAAGTTTTACTATAGAAGCGATTCCTATGGATATTCCATCACCTTAAATCGTAAACATAGTGAAATTTTTTAAGGGTTAGGATTTTATAATGTATGATGTGATTGAAAAACTTATTAATATAGACTATAATGACAGAAAGGTGGATCATCTGTATGCGGCATTGCGCCCACAATATGAAAAGCCTATTATTGAAAGTATCGCCGATGAAATTTGCGCTTTGCAAAAGGGTGACTATGTGTTTTTGAGCACCGGCTCCATTACCCGTACTTGGGTAACGCCGCGCATTGCCGAAACCGACGGCCCCCTTGGGACAGCCGTACTTGCCAAGCGCATTCGTGAAACAACTTCTGCCATTCCCATTATCATAACCGAACATTCGCTGGTGGAGTCTGTGGCTGCCGTGGTACAGTCCGCCGGACTTTCTGTGGTCAGCATTGAGCAGGCGAGAACGGCGCAGGAAAAGGCCCATCAGGGTCAGACTTCCGTGGCTTGCGTGCTTCCCTTCACCGAAGAAGATGCCAAGGCTGAAGATGAAGCCAAGCAGTTGCTGGATGCTTTTAACCCTCGAATGATTTTTTGCATAGAAAAGGCGGGCTTTAACGAGCACGGTATCTATCACAATATGCGTGGGCATGATTATTCCGACGGGCGTGCACGTATTGACTATTTGGTGCTTGAAGCCCAAAAGCGTCATATAAAAACGGTGGGTGTTGGCGACGGCGGCAATGAAATCGGCATGGGCTGTGTGCTTGATGCCGTGAAAAAGCATGTAAAATATGGTGATATGTGTCAATGTGGCTGCAATGGCGGTTTGGCTGCCACCACAAAAACAGATATCTTACTCACGGCCAGTGTTTCCAATTGGGGCTGTTATGCCATTTGTGCGGCCTTGGCTTTGAAGTGCGGCAAGGCTTCCTTGGCGCATAATGGTGTTGATGAGTTGCGCCTTTTGAATGTGGCTGTGCAGGCCGGTATGGTTGACGGCAATACGGGCAAGGCGGAGACGACAGTGGATAATTTTAATATGCAGGCCAATTGTGCTTTCATCGAATTTATGCGTGAGTTGGTTTATCGTCAGCTTGGGGTATAACAGTGTGCTGTTGTTGAACGCACTGTCGAGACTGTAGTTTTCCAAGAGGCCGCTGCTGTATCTGGTTTTGAGAATATAGCAATTCCACTTGGAATTGCTATGTTGACTGCGAAAGCAGGCGACCGCCGCTGAGGCGCAAGTGCAATTTATTTGCACGTTTAGCGCCGAAGCGAAGCGTGCCTTTAAGAGCTTGACATTACAAATATCAAGCGGAACTGCTATAAAAGGAGAATAGGATGTTAGATAGCTTTGGCAATGAAATAGATCCCACCGTTGACTATGCAAGGGGGAAAATTCTTGCAAGCTCCGTTGATGAAAAGATAAAATATCAAAAAGCTTTGCATGTTATCAAAGAGCGTGCCAAATTGCACGGTGAACAAAGTTTTTACATATTTACCGGTAATATGCGCAATAACAATATGCTGCCCACGGATTTAGCCATAATGTCCGAAGAGTGGGTGGGGCAGGGCTTGTTTTTGGACGATTTACGCACAGCCGGCATTGCGCATGTGGGCGGAAATCCGGAAAAAGATGATGTGGCTGTATTTAACAGAACAAGTGCCGCCAATGTGGCCACGGCTCTTGCCCTTGGCGGTGTTGGCAAAAACTTGGTGTCCTTTGCACCGCAGAAAAAACATCACCCCTCGGTGGTTCGAGGTGCGGCACTGTCGCAAAGCACATTACTCAGCGTTGCAAGTGCCGAAGAATTGCGAGCCTTACCCGTCACCGGCGATAATGCCTTCTGTTTTATCACCAGCGTCACCAGCGAATTGTTATATTTCAATGAAGAAGAGATGCGTGAGGGCATTGAAGTCGCCATGGAAAAAGGCATGACCATTGTGGTGGATGATGCCTATGGTGCCCGTGTGCGCCCCATCCTATATGGCTTTACGCCTGCCTTGCAAGCAGGCGCACATGCCGTCATCACCAATAATGATAAAGCCGGCTTAAACGGCCCTCGTGCAGGTATCATGGTGGGTGAACCCGGACTTGTGACTCGTATACATTCAAAGGCATGTGAGCTGGGTCTTGAAGCCCGTGCGCCCATCAGTTTAGCCGTATTACGTTCCCTCAACAGTTTTAGCGATGAGGATTTGAAGGGCGAAGTGGCTGTGGGGAAAGAAATGTATACGGCGCTGAGTGCCTTGCTTGGGGAAGAAAATGTACATGCGTCCTTGCTTGGTCCTGAAGTGACCGCCGAAACGCTTTTGCGATTAATGCTTGAGCGTAGTGGCGTTGCTAAGGAAAGCATTGCCATTGTTCCGGCTGAGGCTACGTCTGCCATGGGCATGGAGCTCTTGGCTCGCTTTGGTATTGTAACCACTAACGCCTGTGGTATGCCCGGCGCGCGTGTGTCCTTACGCCTTAAAACCAATAGGGAAACCATGCAACGCATTGGCGGAGCAGGGGAGGTGGCACAAATGTTTGTCACAGCCATGGATGCTGTGGGTGCGTATGTGCAGGATTTTGAGCAGGTAAAGAAAATGCTTGTTCCTTAAATGGTGGGAGTGCTTTGCACAGTGATTAGTGGGTAGTGAGTAGTGATTAGTTATGGAGCGCAGCGACTTCATTCACTGACAACTAATCACTAACCACTGACAACTAACCACTAACCACTGACAACTAACCACTAAATAAGCTCCATACGAGGCTTTTGTCTCGTAATATATATATAATATTGGCATGGTAAGCTCTCAAGACCATTGCCATGGGCATGGATAGAGTTTTTTAGCAACACTTTTTTACAAGGGAAATTTTATGAACAAAAACATGATTTTAGTCGTTATTCTCGCAATAGTGGCCGTCGGTGGGTATTTTATGTATTCAAAGAGTACTTCTGCCCCCAAACAAGAAGCCGCCGGCACAACAACGGACAATGCCAAGAAGGGTGACCCCATACTTGTGAAGATTTCTGTGCCAAATGCAGCCAAACACCCTGCCGCCAGAGCATTACATGAAGTTTTCAAGAAAAACCTTGAAGAAAAAAGTGGTGGAAGATTTAAAGTGCAAGTGTACGATGGCGGCGTTTTGGGCGAAGAAGCTTCAATTATTACCCAAACCCAACTTGGTACCATACAAATGGCTGTTATTAGTGACGTTCTCGCCACCGTTGACCCCAAGGTGAGCGTGTTAAACCTCCCTTATATTTTTGAAAACTATGAGCAAGTTGATGCTGCTGTTGACGATGCCGCTCTTATCGCCGAAATCACCGCTGATTTACCCAAGCATAAACTTATAGGTCTTTCCATATTTGAAAACGGTTTCCGTTTGATGACCAACTCCGTTCGCCCCATTAACACCTTTGAAGATATGGCCGGCCTTAAAATTCGCAGTGCGCACCTTGAAAGCCTCATTACCTTGTTGGGACTTTTCGGAACCAACGTAGCCCCCTTGAACTTCAATGAATTGTACGGTGCCTTGCAACAAAAAGTTGTGGATGGTCAAGAAAATCCTTGGAATACCATCGTTACCCAATCCTTCCATGAAGTACAACCGCATGTGGCTGTGACTAACCACGTATGGAGCGGTTTTACCGTGGTTGCAAACCTGGAATGGTTTAATGCCTTATCCAAGGAAGATCAGGAACTTGTACGCAGCGTTGCCATGGAAGCCAGCGTAGCTGAGCGTAAAATGTCCCGTGAAGCTGCTGACAAGAACCGTCAATTCCTTGTGGATTACGGTACCCAAATCACCACACCCGACCTTGAAAAATTTGTACAGGCAGTACAACCCATGTACGACGCTTTCTATGCAAAGCATCCTGAATACAAGCCGCTTGTGGAAAAAATCTTGGCTAAGAAACAAGAATCGAACAAATAATCGGTAGATAAATATCCAAGGGCATTTGGCTTTCTCATGCTCAATGCTCTTGGATAATATGCCTAGCTTATATTTAACAATATATAAAGAATAATTATCGTCATGACTTTATAAAGGAGTTTTATTATGTCTGAACTGTTAAGAAAAGATTGGATTAAGGTTAATGCTTCCAAGAGAAGAAATATCGTGAGCAGGGAAGAGCTTGATACACTGCATTACGCCACCTTGCGTGTGTTGCAAGATGCCGGTGTTTTAGTGGAAAATAAAGAAGCCGCCGACCTTTTTCACGCCCACGGAGCCAGAGTGAAAGCCGATGGCGATAATTTCCGTGTCTATATCCCACAATGCATGGTAAACGATGCCATTGCCAGCAAGCCCAAGAGCGTTACATTCTACGGCCGTGACCCCAAGAATGACTTTGTCACAGAAGCCGGCGGTCAAGTGGGCTTTGCCTCCTTTGGCGAATGTGTCAGCGTCATCGACCTTGCCAGCCGTAAATATCGTGATACCACCAAGGAAGATTGCGGAAACACCGCCAAGATGGTGGACGCATTGGACAATTTACGCATTATGACCCGTACGGTATGTTCCGGCGACCAATACGCCCACGCCCAGCCCGTACACAACTTTGAAGCCATCATGAACAATACTTCAAAGCACATCTTCCTTGGCGTTGGCAGCAGAAGCAATCTCGAAACCATGGTTGCCATGTGCCATGAAGTGTGCGGCAGCGAAGAAGCCTTCCGTGCCCGTCCTTTCTTCAGTGCCACAGCTTGCTTAACTTCACCGCTGATTATTGTGGATCAATGCGCCGAAACCATCATGACCGCCGCCCGCAACGGCATAGCCGTACAGCTTACGTCCATGCCCTTGACAGGCGGCAGCGCACCGGCCACCTTGAGCGGAACAGTGCTCGTGCATAACTGCGAAATCGTCGCCGGACTTGTCCTTGCGCAAATCACCAAGCGTGGTACGCCCTGCCTCTACGGTACCACCGCTTCCTTGATGGACTTCAGATCCGGTCAATGCCTCATGGGCAATCCCGAAAATGGTCTGCTCAGCTCCGCCTTGGTGCAAATTGCCCATTATTACGAAATGCCCATCTGGACCTTGAGCGGTGCTTCCGACGCCAAAATTCCCGATACGCAGGCCGGTTATGAATTTACCATCAATGCCATGCAAGCAGCCTTGTCCGGTTCCAATATCATTGTCGGCGGCGGCGCACTCTATGCCGGTCTGTGCTTTGACTATGCAAAACTTGTCATGGACCATGAATGCATGGGCAATATCTATAGAGTTATCGAAGGCGTTGATTTTAGCGAAATAATGGAAGAAGCCAGACTCATCGAAGAACTTGGACCCGGTGGTTTCTATATGACCCACGAGCACACCCTGAAAAGATTGCATAATCAATCCAGCTCCGAAGTCTTCGACCGCCAATGCTATGAAACATGGGCTGACAATAATCCCGGCGACCGCTCTGTGGTGGAACGTGCCTACGAAAAAGCCGAACACATCCTAGCTAACCATAAGCCATTGCCATTGCCCAACGGAAAAGCCGAAGTTGTAAGTGAAATGGTTAAAAGCTATGAAGATTACTTGAAAAAGAATGAAAAATAAACGATAATA
>CAYJHK010000091.1:0-8109 GCA_964369515.1 uncultured Desulfovibrionaceae bacterium | reverse complement strand
TTTTTGGCGCAAGCAAAAGTTCCCCCCACAAAAAATATCGCAAATTAGAATGCCCTGCGTGACTATGCTGAGAAGTGATTCTCATTTGAGTTGCTTCTTGGGGAAGGCGACCTTTTTTCAAAAAGATCCCCCTCCCAAGAAAAAGCTGCTTGATGGCAATGGGGCTATTTGTCAACTCCAATGGCAAGGGGTAGCACTTCATCGATGTGCGATACCGAATGCACGTGGATTTTGCTTAAAAGTTCCTTGGGTACATCTTCCAAATCCTTGACGTTTTGTTTTGGGATAATCACATCGGTCAAATCTCTGGCTACAGCCGCAAGGATTTTTTCTTTGATGCCGCCAACGGGTAAAACACGCCCCCGCAAAGTAATTTCACCGGTCATACACAAAGTGGCGTTCACCGGTTTTTGGGTTAAGGCTGAGATAAGCGCTGTGCACAGGGTAATTCCGGCTGACGGGCCGTCCTTGGGGGTGGCACCTGCCGGAACGTGTACGTGGATATCTTGCCTGCGAGCAAAGTCAGGGTCAACGCCAAGGTCAACGGCCTTGTTGCGAATATAGGACAGAGCAGCCTGCGCACTTTCCTTCATCACATCTCCAAGTTGTCCGGTGAGCAACAGTCCTCCTTTGCCCTTCATGAGGCTTACTTCCACATGCAAGACTTCGCCGCCGAAAGGTGTCCAGGCAAGACCCAAGGCTGAGCCGGGGGGCAGTTGTTTTTCTTTGTCATCTTCCACAAAGCGTGGCACGCCAAGTAGTTTTGGTACTTGCGTTGCGTTTACTTTGAAATTGCCTTCTTTGCCTTCTGCCCGTTTGCGTGCAAGCTTACGACAAATGGCACCAAGTTCACGTTCAAGATTGCGCAGTCCTGCTTCACGGGTATATTCTTTGATGACACGTTCGATGGCTGAGTCGGCAACGCTCACTTCATCGGGCTTTAGGCCGTGATCATCAATCATTTTTGGCAAAAGGTGAATGTTGGCAATGGCCATTTTTTCATGCACCGTGTAGCCGGGTAGGGTGATGATTTCCATGCGATCTCGTAGTGCCGGCGGAATGGTGTCGAGGGTGTTTGCCGTACACAAAAACATGATCTTTGAGAGATCAAAGGGCACGTTGAGGTAGTGATCGCTGAAGGTGAAGTTTTGTTCAGGATCAAGTACTTCCAAAAGTGCCGACGAAGGATCGCCCCTAAAATCTGTGCCGAGTTTATCAAGCTCATCTAAGATAATGACGGGATTTTTGGTTCCGGCTTGTTTTAAGGCTTGGATGATACGCCCGGGCATGGCGCCTATATATGTGCGCCTGTGTCCTCGAATTTCGGCTTCGTCGCGCATTCCACCGAGGGAAAGACGCTGAAACTTACGTCCAAGTGCTCTGGCTATGGAGCGACCAAGAGAGGTTTTGCCTGTTCCCGGAGGGCCGACAAAGCACAAAATGGGCCCTTTGGAATTGGGGTTCAGTTTGCGAACAGACAGATACTCAAGAATGCGATCTTTAACCTTTTCAAGAGCATAATGATCCTCGTCCAGTATCTCTGCCGCGTGTTTTATATCAAGGCTGTCACGGCTGGTTTTTTTCCATGGCAATTCTACGAGCCAGTCAAGGTAGGTGCGCACTACATTGGCTTCGGAAGAATCGGAGTGCATGGAGGACAGGCGGCGCAATTGTTTTTCTGCTTCTTTGCGCACGTCCTTGGGCATACCTGATTTGGCAATGGCTCTGCCCAAATCGTCAAGGTCGTCTTCTTGGTCGCCGTAGGTATCGCCAAGCTCTTGACGAATGGCCTTGAGTTGTTCACGTAAATAATAATCTTTTTGCGCTTTATCCATACCATCCCGTGCTGAAGATTGAATGCGTGCTTGCATGGTGGCCACTTCCACTTCCTTGTTGAGCTGGTCATTGACCAACTGCAATCTGGCAATGGGGTTTTGCTCTTCAAGGATGGCCTGCGCATCTTCAATCTTCATACGCAGATTGGCGGCGATAAGATCGGCTAAGTGACCGGCATCGTCAACACTTTGTAGCATGTTGACTACATCGGTGCTGGAAATGCCACGTAGCGAAAGAATTTTTTCGCTTTGTTCGCGTGCAGAGCGCAACATGGCTTCCACTTCCGGCGTTAAGGGCGCATAATCTTCTTCAATGGGCTCAATGACTGCTTCAATGAAGGGTTCTTCCTGCGTAAAGTGTTTGACACGGGCACGACTCACCCCTTGCACAAGCACCTTGATGCGCCCATCGGGCATTTTGAGCATACGCATAACATTGACAATGGAACCAAGGGTATAGAGATCTTCGGGGCCCGGATCTTCATTATCTTCTTCTTTTTGGGTACACACAAAGAGATAGCGATCTCGGTCAAGCGTTGCTTCCATGGCTTGTACAGATTTATCTCTACCGATAAAAAGCGGTAAAATCATATAGTTAAAGACTACAACATCACGCACGGCCAGAACGGGCATAATGTCGGGGAAGGGGGACTTTTCGTCAAATTCACCGGCATCTTCACTGTCCTCGTCCTCGTCCTCTGCATCAGCATCTTCAATCATCTGCGTAATGTGCGCAGTTTTCTTGGCAGCATCAGCAGCGTTGTAGTCAGTGTGTTCCATCTCGTCGTAGTCTTTTTCCGCTGTCAGCTTGCTGTGCTCATCGGGTGCTTGCGGCGAGTCCATTTGCTTGGCATCGGACAGCTGCTCTTGTTTTTTATCTTTATCTTTTTCAGACATAATAATCACTCCTCAAATATCGTAGGGGGACATACCCATAAAAAACATCAATAAACATGACCAGATAAAATGCTACGACATTTTTTTTCTGTAATAATAATATGTTCAATAAAACTTATTCCCATAAGGGTGCTAAGTTGACGTAATTGTTCCGTTAAGACAAGATCTGCACGAGAGGGATTTATGCTGCCCCCCGGGTGATTGTGCACCAATATAAAACCGTGTGCTTTGCGAAGCAAAACCCTGCTCACCACATCTCTTGGAGTAATGGGGATGGTGTCAAGGTTACCTTGCATAAGTTTTTCCCAGCCAAGGCAACGCAAGCCCACATCCAGCAATGCAATCCAGCATTCTTCATCGCTTACTCCACGTAGCCTTTGTTTTGCCACTTTGGCGATGATTTCCGGAGATGCCAACTCTTCCTTAGTCAGCAGTTCCGAAGCCAATGAGCGAGCCATACATTCACGAAACACTTGCCACAAAGTCCATGTGCCTTCGCCAAAGCCGGGAACTTGCTCCAACTCTTCTTTTCGGGCGATCAGCACCGCTTGCAGCGAGCCAAATCTTGCCAGCAACGTTTTGGCAAGTGGCTTTGTGTCTTTGCGTGTCAATGCATAGCCAAGCAATATCTCTAAAAGCTCATAATCTTGTAAATGTTCAGGATCATGAAGGAAGCGAGCTTTTAGGCGCTTGCGATGCCCAAGGTGCAAAGTATCTGTCTTTATACTTGTCATAAGTAAACAGTATTACGCATTGCGCAAGGGTTAAATAATAAATTAGGGAAATTTTTTTGCCATTAAATCTATAATAGGGTAAATACTTTGTAAAACTAAAGCATCCTCCCGGCGTTCTTTAATGGTGTTTTATTTGTAACACACTGTAAAAATGCTACTTATAAACTATATCGTGTGGGTCTGGGGGGTGTTGGCTGATAATCAACTGAAGGACTTGCTTTTTGCA
The DNA here is from genome assembly GCA_964369515.1 of uncultured Desulfovibrionaceae bacterium. Lineage (GTDB taxonomy): Bacteria > Desulfobacterota > Desulfovibrionia > Desulfovibrionales > Desulfovibrionaceae > CAYJAD01. The sequence continues at coordinate 4,417 of CAYJHK010000091.1, read as the reverse complement.
GTTCTCTAAAAGTGGTAAGCGCAGGAACGAGAAAATCAAATACGCAAAGCATGAGGCATACATAAGCGGTTTGGTTTCATCGTTGAGGCTGCAAAATACTACTTTCTGAGCTGACTATTAAAAAGCATACCAAGTTCTGTTACGAGTGCTTCAAGACTTTGCTCTGTGCTGCGTTCGCCATTTTTTATGCAAAGTTCAGCGTTCACAATGCTCGAAAAAAACTTGCCAATACCCACAAAACCTAAACGCCGTGCGCATTGTTCCTTCATTCTGGCAGAACTTTGATGTAGATAGACCTGTTCTCCAGCAAGTATTTGCCAAAAAGTCTTGGCATCACGAAGAAGCAATGCTAAAAACGGGAAAAATAAGGCCTCAATATCATGTTGACTTCGGTAAATCTCACGCCATGCAGCGGCAATATTGCCTGCATATATGTGGTTCATAAAAGAAAAAATATCTGACTCCGGTACGAAAGCCAAAGCGCCGGTCATGGAAACCGTAGCCATGTCAATGCGCTCGCCCTTGGCAGCAAGAAAGAGTTTTTCCAGCTCCTTGTCAATGGCGGTGGCGTCTTTTGGGACAGCGGCGCAAAATGCATTCAGTGCATTTGGTTCAAAAGAAAGACCTAGAATTGACGCCTTGTGGTTAACATACCCTGTTATGCTTTTATTATCAAGACCAAAATGTTGCCAAATCCAATTTTTCTTGCTTGCAAAAAGAAAAGATTTTTGTTTTAGAATATGTGCAGCTATTTTGGCTTTGTTCTTCTCAAAAGGGACTTCCAAACAGAGAATGAGCCAAGTTAAGGGATTATGTGTGGCAAGTGCTGTGGATAATTCCGTAAATTGCGCAGCTGCCATATTTTGTGCATTGCGTAAAATGAGCACTTTGGGGGTGGAGAAAAGACCTTGGAGCATGAGAGCTTCCCAAAAAGAGCTGGGTAATTCCTCATCGCCCCAATACGTTTGTCGCTGCCATACTTGCTTTTTGGGGCTTGCGCCCGACAATAAGCCGGACGCCTTCCCCGTATCCTCAGCATCAGCCGGATATTTATTCAGCAATTCTTCCACATGTAATTTTATGAGGCCGGCATCCGGGCAAATACAAAAATAGAATCCTGGTCGTGTCATATGCAGTTGCTTTTTGGTTAATTTGCTACAATGTTAACTAATTTCCCCGGTACCACAATGACTTTGCGCACGGTAAGCGCACCGATATGTCTTTGGATGGCGGCATCGGCCAAGGCGAGCTTTTCCATTTCTTCCTTGGAGGTATCGGCGGGAACGTCAATCTTTCCCCGTAACTTTCCGTTAACTTGTACCACGATGGTCAGCACATCTTGCGCTGTTGCTTCGGCTTGCCATGTGGGCCAAGGAAGGTTTGATACTTCTTCCTTATGTCCAAGGTCTTGCCATAGCTCTTCGCACAAATGCGGTGTAAAGGGGCAGAGTAGGGTGAGTACCGTGCCCATGGCGGATGAGAAAATTCTCTGACCGCTTTCGTCGTTATTGAGGTTTTCCTTGGTCAAGTACATGGCGTTTACCAGCTCCATGACGGCTGATATGGCTGTATTAAACTGAAATTTATTTTCAATATCGCTGTGTACTTTTTTGACTGTAAGGTGTTCTTTGCGCCGTAAATCCTTGGCCACGTCACTGTGTTGAGCGTTATTTGCATCTTCGGCCGTGCTTGAGCAAGCGAGCATGGGTAAGAGAGTAGGGCGGTTGTCGACGAAAAGTCGCCACACACGCTGCAAAAAGCGTGAAGAGCCTTCAATACCCGAATCTGACCAGTCGAAATCCCGTTCGGGGGGAGCGGCAAAAAGGCAGAACAGGCGTACCGTGTCGGCACCATACATATCAATCATGCGGGTGGGATCTTCCACATTGCCCTTTGATTTGGACATTTTGGAGCCACCCTTAAGTACCATGCCTTGAGTAAGTAAATTGGTGAAGGGTTCATCCATGCCTTCGGGATAAAAACCTAAATCACGCAATGCCTTTGTGTAAAAGCGTGAGTAGAGCAGGTGCAAGATGGCGTGCTCCACACCGCCGATATATTGGTCAACGGGCATCCAATATTTGATAATATCTTTATCGAAGGGGCTGTGCTCGTTGCGGGCATCTGCATAACGTGCAAAGTACCAGGATGACTCCACAAAGGTGTCCATGGTGTCCGTTTCACGTCTTGCTTTACCGCCGCAACTTGGGCAGTTGCATTCATAGAAGGAAGGGGTATCGGGCAAGGGGGAACGTCCGTCTTCCTTGGTTTTTACGTCTAAGGGCAGGATTATGGGCAGATTTTCCTCTTTTTCCGGAACGACACCACAATCTTGGCAAAAAACCACGGGAATGGGGGAGCCCCAATAACGTTGACGGGAAATATTCCAGTCACGCAGACGATATTGCACGGTAAATTTACCGAGTCCTCGAGCTTCAAGAGCTTTGGCCACGGCTTTTTTGCCATCTTCGAAGAACAATCCGTCAAATGTATCAGAGTTAATCATGACGCCGGCGCCTGTCCATGCGGCTGTTAGGCTCTCGCCGCTGAGCGGTGGTTCGCCCTCCGGTTGAATGACGGGCACGATGGGCAAGGCATATTTTTGCGCAAATTCAAAATCACGTTGGTCATGCGCCGGAACGCCCATAACCGCACCGGTGCCGTAATCGGCCAAGACAAAATTACCAAGCCAAATGGGAATTTTCTTGCCCGTGAAGGGATGAATGCAAAAAGCACCGCTGGCAATACCTTCTTTTTCAAGGGTGTCGCTTTGCCGGTCAAGTCGATCCATATTGCGTATTTTTTCAATAAAACTCTGCACCTGACTTTCTTCAGTCGTACCGCTGATAAGCGTTGGCACCAAGGGATGTTCCGGTGCTATGGTTAAAAAGCTTGCGCCAAAGACCGTGTCGGGGCGTGTGGTGAAAACATCGATGCCCTTTACCTCTTTGCCGTCAATGGTGACACTTTTTTCCAGCGGAAAGGTGATTTCGGCTCCATGGGATTTGCCAATCCAATTTTGTTGCATGGCAATGACACGCTCCGGCCAGCCCTTTTGCAGGAGTTTGAGGTCGTCCAAGAGCTGCTCGGCATAGGCGGTGATGCGCACAAACCACTGTGTCAATTCTTTTTGCTCCACCACCGATTCACAACGCCAGCACAGTCCGTCTTCTACCTGTTCGTTAGCCAGCACGGTGTGGCAGTCGGGACACCAGTTTTGCGGTGCTTTTTTGCGATAAATCAAATCTTTTTCCAGCATTTTCAAAAAGAAAAGCTGTTCCCAGCGATAGTATTGGGGTACGCAAGTGGCGATTTCCCTATTCCAATCGTAGGAGTAGCCAAGGCGACGCAATTGGCTACGCATATTGTCGATATTGGAAAAAGTCCACGCCGCAGGATGGGTATTGTTTTTTATGGCAGCATTTTCTGCCGGCAAACCCAAGGCATCCCAGCCCATAGGGTGTAAGACGTTAAAGCCCTGCATACGCTTAAAACGTGCCACCACGTCGCCGATGGAATAGTTGCGCACATGCCCCATGTGAATATTGCCCGAAGGGTAGGGGAGCATTTCAAGTACGTAATATTTAGGTTTTTGGGAAGTGTGCGTGCAGGCAAATGTTTGTTCTTTGTCCCAATGCGCCTGCCACTTTGTCTCAATGTTTGCCGGTGAATATGTTTGATCTAGCATAATAAAACCTATAATTTTTGATTAACGATGTACAATCTCGCCACTTTCTAAAGCTTTGGCCGTGGCTTCCAAAATACCTCGCACAAAGGATCTGGCACTTTCTTCGCCAAATTGCAGCGAAAGATCCAAGGCTTGATTTTTGGCAACCTTGGTGGGAATATCTTGGCGAAAGAGCATTTCGTAAATGCCCATGCGCAAGATGATAAGCTCAATACGTCCCATGCGAGAAATGCGCCAGTTCCGAGAAAATTGCTCGACGAGTTTATCCAATTCCTGCTCATGTCGCCAAACACCGGCCACAAGCTCAAAGGCAAAGCTTTGGAAACCGTTGCTATCGTCCTGCTCAAAATCGGGGGAATTTTGAAAGACCTTGCGCACACCTTCCAAATCCTTGGCCGGCGAAAATGAAAGTGCGTATAAAACTTGAAAAGCAAAAGCCCGCTCAGCCTTGCGTGTATTTTTTTTTGACATGTAGTCTTACCTGCTAAAAGCCTCGAATATTTTTTAAATCATGAAGTTAAAATAATTATTTTTCTGGGGGAAAACCTTTTGTGAACAAAGGTTCTTCCCCCAGACCCGCGTTGCTCTCGATTTGCGTAAAGCTCGTAAACTCGCTAACGCAAACGCCTTCGGCGCCCGTCGGGTCGGCCTTTCCAAAAAACTTCCCACTATACCTTGATTTTGCTGGCTCATCCCGATAGGGATGAGCAATGGGCGCGTTTTGGGAAA
>CAYJHK010000090.1:0-8127 GCA_964369515.1 uncultured Desulfovibrionaceae bacterium | reverse complement strand
GTCAACGCTCCAAAGACCTTGCGCAATCAATTGCGCAGAGGTCTTAAATTAGAATGCCCTGGGGGTTTGGGGGAGGAGACCTTTTTCCAAAAAGGTCCCTCCCCCAAGAAAATCGTTGCATCCAGAAATATTGGTACAAAAAATGCATGTCATTTTTATGTCGGTGTACTGCATAAATGTATTGACCTTAAGGTGAACACTGTCTAAAGTAACGTTGCAAAATAAGAGAAAGGGTATTGTATGAATAAAGTTTTGGCACAAGATGAAGTAGATGCTTTGTTACGTGGGCTTTCCGGTGGTGAAATAGAGAGCGAAAATGATGTTGCTCAAGATGATTCCGGCATTGTCGCCTTTGACCTTGCCAATCAAGATCGTATTATTCGCGGGCGTATGCCTGTGCTTGAAATTGTCAACGATCGATTTGCACGGCTTTGTACAAATGCTCTTTCCAATGCCTTACGCAAGCGTGTGGAATTAAACCCTATTTCCATCGATATGGCCAAATTTGGCGAGTTTATCCGCTCGCTTCCCGTGCCCACAAGTATCAATATTTTCAAGATGGATCCTTTGCGTGGCAATGCCATTATTGTGGTTGATTCACGTCTTGTATTTGCCTTGGTGGAAAACTTTTTCGGTGGTGCAGGCTCGCAGCCCAAGGTGGAAGGTCGTGAGTTTACACGCATTGAGCAGGCTGTTGTGGATAAAATCATCAAGATTTCCTTGGATACGCTGGAGGAATCGTGGCGTCCCGTGCATGATGTGAAGTTTGAGATGGTGCGTTCGGAGATAAATCCGCAATTTGCCGCCATTGTGCCGCCGTCTGATGTGGTGGTGGTTATCACCTTTGAAGTGGAGCTTGACAATACCATAGGCAGTATGGTTGTGTGTCTTCCTTATGCGACTATTGAACCTATCCGTTCTAAATTACACGCAAGTTTCCAGACTGAGCGGCTTGAAGTCGACCATGCTTGGGTAGCTCGTTTGAAGGAACGTCTTATGGAAACGTCGGTGGAATTAAAGATACACTTTGGAAATACACAAATTACCGGCAATCAGCTGTTGCGTATGCAAATCGGCGATGTCTTGGTGCTTGATACCGATGTGGAGGATTTGCTTGCCTGTACCATTGCCGGAGTCACGAAATATTATGGTCTTGGCGGTACGGTGAAAGCCATGAAGGGCTATCAAATTGTGAAGGAAATCGAACCGCAATACACTTAATTTTTAGCGTTTGCGTCCTCAATGTATGATAATGTGCCGTAATGTGTAATCACATATATTACGGGCAGTATGTAAGGCTGTGAATGCACTTTTTGTTTATGAAGATTTATGCGCCAAAATAATACCATAATCGCTGTCAAAAATTTGTATAAAAAACATACGGAAGGTGGCGCATTTTCTTTGCATGTAGGGGAATTTCATGTGCAAAAAGGGGAGCTTATTGCGCTTGTCGGGCCAAGCGGCTCCGGTAAGAGTACGGCACTTGACCTGCTCTCCACCGCCCTTTGTCCCGATATGGATGCAAAGACTGCGGATGATAGTTTATTTCTGTTTTCTCCCCATGATACTGTCTATGATGTTTTGCAGTGTTGGAAGAAAGGGCAAAGTGCAAAACTTGCCCTTTTGCGGCGTAAATATATAGGCTATATATTGCAAACCGGTGGACTTCTTCCCTTTTTGCATGGCTATGACAATATTGCTCTGGCCTATTTTGAAACATCTTCTTCCCATTGCTCTCAATCTTGTGATGAAATCATCAAATATTTGGCGCATACCTTGGACATAGAGCATTTGCTTTTCAAGAAACCGGCACAAATGTCTGTGGGCGAGCGTCAGCGTTTTGCCATTGCCCGGGCACTGGTGCATGAGCCGAGGCTTATTCTTGCCGATGAACCGGTGGCCTCCTTGGATCCCTACAATGCGGAGCTGGTGCTCAAACTCTTGGTGGATACGGCAAGGGAGAAGAATATCTCGGTGGTTATGGTCAGTCATGCGCCGCAAATGGCAAGGGCTGCCGGCTTTCGCTTGGTGCAAGCCATAGTTTCACGTCATACGGAAGATGACGACGCACAAGCTGAGCGTGAACCGGCGCAGAAAATACATGCTTATGTGGCCATGCAAAACCCTGTGGATGAAGTCGGTTTTGTGTTTGATTCGCTACGAGTAAGCACGCCGGAAAATGTTACGCCGCAAGATGACACGCCGCAAGATGACACGCCGGAAAATGACACACCGGAAAATGACACGCCGGAAAACGACACGCCGGAAAATGACACACCGGAAAATGCCACGTCAGAAAATGGCGAGAGCGCAACTTCCACTTCGACCCCAAAAGAGTTGCTGCCATGATTATGAAATCCTGCCTGCTCGCCCTCAAGGATTATGGGCACGAAACCTTGCTTTCCGTGTGCGCCGTACTGTCGCTGGCCGCCGTGCTTACGCCACTTCTTATTCTTTATGGAGTAAAGTACGGTATCATCACAACCATGACCGACAGGCTGGAAAACAATCCGCATAATCTTGAAATTATTCCCGTATCCAGCGGACATTATACGCAATCTCTTTTTGATACATTAAAAGCCAATGAGCATGTGGGCTTTATAGTACCAAAAACACGCTCCATTTCTGCCACCATGTCCTTATCTTTACAGGGCGAAACAAGCATATTCAAACGCACCACCGTCTCCCTTGAACCCACAGCGCCGGGCGACACCTTACTTGCTCCCTATGTGCAAGAGAGCGTAGAACAAGTAGTACCGCCCCATGCCTTTGGGGTAACCCTTTCGGCTCGGGCAGCACAGCGTATACAGGCAAAACCGCAGATGTTTCTTGATGGCTATGTGGAAAGGACATATAAGGGTAGGGTGGAAAAAGCAAGGGTGACTTTGTGGGTGGAAGCCGTTTTACCGCTGGAAGTGCAGCAAAGGGAGGTGGCTTATATTCCTTTGTCTCTCTTGGAAGCTACGGAAAATTATCGTGACGGACGCAGGCCGCAAGAGGATGCACGTTTGTCACCGGAGCAAGGTTTTACAGGGGAAATACCGCCGCAGACAGAGCGTATCTATCCTTCTTTTAGGCTTTATGCCAAAAATCTTGACGGCGTGACTTGGCTGCGGGCTTATTTTAGGGAGCTGGCTGTTGATGTGTACACCAAGGCCGAAGAAATCGCCACGGTACGCAGCTTAAACGCATCGCTTAATCTGATTTTTGGACTTATAGGCGTAACGGCCGCCCTTGGCTTTTTGGCCTCCACTGCCAGTCATGCCTTGGCTGCTGTTCGGCGTAAAGAGCGTTATCTTGGTATCTTATGTCTGGTGGGCTACGATAAATTTGCCATTATGGCTTTTCCGCTTTTTCAGTCCTTGTGCACGGCGGTTTTGGGGTCTGCGTGTGCGGCGACATTATATGGCTTGGCGGCTTACTTGATTGACTATCTATTTCAAAGCAGTAGGCAAAATGTGCTGGAAGAAATTTGCACTATGCCCCTAACGCATATGCTCTTGGGCTTTGGCATTGTGGTACTGCTTTCCATGCTGGCAACACTTTTGCCGGCGGTGAAGGCCGCTAAAATTGTGCCTTCGAAAGTAATCCGTGATATTTAGCTGTGGCGGTTGAAAATGTATAAAAATATCAAGTTATTTATATGTATTTTCTGTCTTTTGATATCTTCTGTCAGCCATGCCGCCTTGGTTGCCAAGGGGAGCGCGAAACTTGTCGATGGCTTTAATCCGCATCCACACAAGGACGACATTATTTTACCCATGCCGTGCAACCTTTCCATGGTTTTTAAGCTGGTGGGTGTTCCTGCGCAAGGGTTTTTATGGGATATGCATAGCCGTTTTGGTTCCGATGTTACGAGCAGTGTGCAAAGGGTATTTTACGACAGCAGGCATTCCATCAACTTGGCCGCACCTTTTTCCGGAAGCGATTTACCGCAAACATGGAAGAAATATGCGCCAAGTGGTAACTATTTTTATTATTTTATGGGTAAATATGAAGTAAGTTCCTTGCAATACGATGCCATTATGAATAAGATCTGTCCTGAACCAAATGATGCAAATATACGCCCGAAGGCCGATCTCACATGGTTTGAAGCCATTGAATTTTCACAAAAATATACAGAATGGTTGCTTGAAAGTTCGCCGCAAAGCTTGCCACGTTTTCGAGGGGACAGTCGTAATATTGGTTTTTTGCGCCTGCCAACGGAAAGCGAGTGGGAGTACGCCGCAAGAGGCGGACATACGAGTACGAGTCAAGAATTTCTGGAAAATGATTTTTTTATCCTTAAAGAAGGCGAAAATTATGAAGACTATGCCATTTATCGCCCCGAAAATGTGGCTCGCATTGCAGAGCGTGCGGCACGCATAGGTTCACGTAAACCAAATCCCCTCGGTCTTTACGATACTGCCGGCAATGTGGCGGAAATGGTGCTGGATGTCTTTCGCTTTTCCTTGGGAGGACGATTGCATGGTTCAGCCGGCGGATTTGTGCGCAAAGGCGGAAGTTATTTATCCGGTCAAGGAGAAATTCTCCCCGGACGGCGGGAAGAAGTGGCGTTTTTCCAACTCAAAGGTGCTGTTGCCATGCGTGATATGGGTTTTCGCCTTGTGCTTTCCGGTATTAATACGCCGGGCGGCGGCAGGCAAGATATCTTGCAAAAAGAATGGGATAAGGCCGGCGATAGCTCTGCTGCCGTGCTGAATAAAAATAACGATCCTCTTGACGAAATTAATCGCCTTATCACCGCCGCCACTTCAGAGGTGGAAAAGAAAAATTACGAACAAATCCGCTCATTACTCAAGGAAAACTATATTTCCTTCGAAAGACAACAACTTTTTACGGCCGCTTCCGAAATCCGCACCCTCGGTTTTATTATTGAAACCATCAAAAATATCTACTCTCGTATTAAAATTATTGAAAGCACATTGCCCAAGGTTATTCGTATGAAAAACGATGACGAAGCTTTGGGTAAAGATACTTCCAAATATAACAAGGTTATAGAGAAATCCGAGACCGGTATCAAGAATTTCCGCAACGCCATCGAACAATCCTTGCTTTTCTACAAAACAAAAATTGATGACATACGCTATATGAATCCACGCATTGTCAATTCGGCTTTGGACAGTGTGAAGAATGAATTGAAAAAATCCTCTGAACACAGCGTGTTTCATGAAAAACTCTACGAAAATATACTTATGTTCCAACAACATCTTGCAGCTATACGTGCCCATAAATTTGATGCCCTAAGCACAAAACAGCTTCATAAAGATATTTTGGGAAAATAGCACTTGTTTTTAGGAAACGCTGATTAAATATAATTTTGTACATGCAAATCTATTGAATTGGCGTTGAAACATGAATTTTTATCCTAATCTTTTAAGAAATGCAATCTGTAGTTCACTAAAAACTATAATAATAAAAGCGTTTTGAGGGGATGGGGGGAGTTTGAGGGAGGAAGGGGAAGCTTTTGGGTTTTGGCAAAAGTTCCCCTTCCCCCCTCAAAAAAATAATTAATCAGTGTTTCCTTTAATATCGGTTTTGCTTAACTATTTACCATGGAATTACTATGACACACACCTTACTTCTTGATTCCGGCAGTGGGGGGAGAGCTTCGCAGCGCCTCATTACTGATTATTTTTTTCGTCATTTTTCCAATGACATATTGGAACGCATGGACGATGCAGCCTTACTGACGCTGCAAGGGCGCATAGCCATGAGTACCGACTCCTATACAGTCACTCCGCTTTTTTTTCCGGGTGGCAGCATCGGTACCTTGGCGGTTCACGGTACGGTGAATGATGTGTCCATGCTTGGCGCAGTGCCAAAATATCTTTCCGTGGCTTTCATTCTGGAAGAGGGTCTTGAGTTAGATATTCTTGAGCGTGTGCTTGAGGATATGGCGTGTGCAGCAAGACAAGCCGGTGTCTTTATTGTTACCGGTGATACCAAGGTGGTTCCTCGTGGTGCTTGCGATAAAATTTTCATCAATACGACAGGTATAGGCGAAGTGCATACGCCACATCCGCCTTCGGGGCATGGGGCAAAGGCCGGTGATGTGATTGTGGTGAGCGGTGCGCTTGGCGACCACGGCTTAACCATTATGGCACAGCGTGAGGGGCTTTCCTTTATTTCCGATGTGGAATCAGACTCTGCTCCTCTCAACCATATGGTGGCGAATATTTTGCAAAATATTAATGATAGTAAGTCATTACATGTACTACGTGATCCCACACGTGGCGGACTGGCCACCACGCTCAATGAAATTGCCGAACAGTCGCAAGTCTGTATGCTTATAGAAGAAACTGCCTTGCCCATCCATGAATCGGTGCAAAGTGGTGCTTCCTTCCTTGGCCTTGACCCACTCTATCTTGCCAACGAAGGCAAGCTTATTTGCATTGTGCCGGAAAATGAGCTGGAAAATGTCTTGCAAGCCATGCGCTCAAGCCCTTATGGTAAGGAAGCTGCTTGCATAGGACGTGTGCTTGCGCCGGAGAATGGTAAAACACAGCCCGGACAAGTGATTTTGAAAACACAAATCGGCGGAAAACGTTTGCTCTCCATGCTGGAGGGGGCGCAGCTTCCACGGATTTGCTAACAAGCTGTTGAGAGGAAACAACCATGCCCAATGATTATGCACTGCTTATAGTTACTCCCATGCCGGAAGAGCATGATATTGTAAAAGAAATACTTACTGACCTTGGTTATGCCGATGTTTGCCGCTTGCAAAAAGACAAGGGCTTTTCCATGTATGTCAGCGGGATGGGTGCCATTAATACCATGAATTTTATTTACAATGTTCCGGATGTTTTTGACAATGCCACGGTTGATGTTTTGCTCATCGGTTTTGCGGGAGCATTGTCCAAGGATTTGCATATAGGCAATTCCTGTCAAGTGGGAACTGTTTCGGATTTCAGCCACATAGCTTGTCAAGGTGCCGGTGATTTTGAGATTATTCCCACACCCTCCACTTTTTTTGACGAAAATATTATTCATAATGTCGATACACCGCATATACCGCATCTTAAGTTGCAAAAATCGGATTTGGGGGAGGAAAAAACATATTCGCTCATCTCCGTGCCCGGACTTTTGCAAGGCGAAACAACCAAGGCTTTTCTCAGTGAGCAAGGCGTTGAATTGGTAGATATGGAAGGTTTCAGTTTGGCCTGTGCTTTGGAAAATATCCGCCAAAGTGCACGGCCTGTGAACACAATTAACCTTGACATCCTGCGTGTTGTCACCGACAGTCCCAGCGAGAAATTTCTTTTTAGCAAGCTTGACGAATATAAAAACTACTTGCGTCAAAGCACGCTTATTCGTCAAGCACTTAAACATAAGCTCAGTATATTAAGCGAAAGAGCATACTGCATGAGTAAATAAATTTAAGTTGTTATTCATATAATTTATCTTGTTATAAAAATTCTGTTTATCAAGTAGTTATGAAGATATGCTCATAGGAGACAAAACATGCGCACCCAAATCGTAAAAACCGGCAGCCTGAACATAGAACTTCCCATTGTTGCCCTGCACGAAGCCGGCATTTCCATCGTTCTTTTCGACAGTTTCAAGGACACGACTCTTACCCCACGCATTGCGCAAGAAGCTGTGAAAAATTTTACCAAGCCGGATATCATGGTCTGTCCGGAGGTGAAAGCCTTACCCCTTTGTATTGAAATGGCAAGGCTTTGGAATATCGAATATTTTGTGCTGCGCAAGACGCAAAAAGTCTTCATGACCGAGCCACGCAGCATCAGCTATGAATCCATTACCAGCAAGGGAGAGCAAAAGCTTTGGTATGATGCCAAGGACGCCGCCAAGCTTCAAGGTAAGAAAGTTATGCTCTTTGACGATGTGATTTCCACAGGCGGTACGCTCAAAGCCTTATTGGATTTCTCAACGCAATCAGCCCTCAGTATCTCAAGTATCGCCACCATATACATAGAGGGCGAAATAGAACCGCTTATGACCTTAACGCAAGACTATAAAGGCATAGAATATTTGGGATTTTTGCCAATCCTGCCGTTGAAATAGTTTGTAGCTTTTGTCTTTGTGAAGCCTGTTCGATTAGCTTTTTGGGGGGGGAGGCATGTGATTCTAATTTTGTAAAAATTTTCTTGGGGGAGGGACCTT
>CAYJHK010000089.1:0-8150 GCA_964369515.1 uncultured Desulfovibrionaceae bacterium | reverse complement strand
TTTCCAAAAAGGTCCCTCCCCCAAGAAAATTTTTACAAAATTAGAATCACGTGGGTAAAATAGGAGCAAGATAAGTTTACAAGCTTGACAAAATGGCATGAGTAAGTACATTTTAAGAAAGGTGATTAAACTTTTACAGCAGGGAGAAATATGACCAGTATAACCTTTGACACTCTAGAATACAGCAAAACACTGCAAGAAGCCGGCGTGCCACAAAGACAAGCCGAAGCCATAGCCACAGCGCAAAACAGAGCCGTTCAGGAAGTCATAAACGCACAGCAATTTACTACAAAAGCAGATATATTTGAGGTAAAGGCGGAAATATTTGAGGTGAAAACAGAAATATTTGAGGTGAAAGCGGAAATTCAAGCGGTAGAGAATCGACTTGAAACAAAAATAGCTGAAACTAAGCATGAGCTCATAAAATGGCTTGTGGGTGCATTGCTTGCACAAACCGCACTACTTGTGGCTATTATATCTTTTACAAAATGAACATTTCCCATGGCTAGATCAAGTAATTCCCATTTGCCGGATGAGTATTTTCAAAATTACTCATCCGACAAATTATAATCAAGTGTAAATTACACACCGTCCATAAAAACTTCTTCTGTTGCGGCAATGGTTTCCGATCCGTGGCGCAGGTTATTTTGTTGCTTTTCAAGAGCGGCTTTGTAGTCAAGCGGCATGACTTTCACGAAGAGGGGCAGTGCAGCATCCCAGTTCTTGAGTAGATATTCTGCACGCTTACTTCCTGTGTAATGATTGTGCTGTTCGATGAGAGAGCGCAATAAGTTACAATCTTCGGCACTTTTTACTGATTCCAAGTCGACGCTGTCGGTATTGCATCTATTTTGAAATCGTTCGTCTTTATCGTAGACAAAGGCTACGCCTCCGCTCATGCCGGCAGCAAAATTATATCCGCAATCGCCAAGTGCCACCACAACGCCGCCGGTCATGTATTCGCAGCCGTGATCGCCCATACCTTCCACCACAGCCATGGCTCCGGAATTGCGCACTGCAAAGCGTTCACCGGCCATACCGCAGAAATAGGCTTCACCGGCGGTTGCGCCATACAAGGCCACATTGCCGACGATGGCTTGTTCTGCGCTGACAAATGTGCTTTTACGAGCGGGGCTTACGATGACAATACCGCCGCTTAGACCCTTGCCCACATAGTCGTTGGCATCCCCACGCACGTTGATGGTTACGCCGCTTGTTAAGAAGGCAGCGAGGCTTTGTCCGGCAGAACCGTGAAGGTTTATGGTGTATGCGTGCTGTGGCAGGCGACGTTTTTTAAGCTTTCGAGCCAATTCACCGGCAAGACGTGTGCCTATGGAGCGATCGGTATTGATTATGGTACCATTATAGGTGCAACGCACGGGCTTTCCGGCTAAGAGGGGTTCGGCACGTTCCATAATTTTTCTGTCAAGGCGTGATTGCGAACCTTGGTCTTCGAGGTGCTTTTTCCATGGGGCAAGTCTTTGGATGCTACGTTTGAAGAAGGCAGAAAGGTCGAGTTTTTGTGCATTTTTGGGGATTTGCTTGTGTAATTGTAAATAATCACCCCTTCCGATGAGCTCTTGCACCGTGGCGATGCCAAGTTCTGCCATGTGGCGGCGTAGGTCTTCGGCCATAAAGGTGAATAATCGCTGAATATGTTCAGGCTTTCCGTTGAATTTTGCACGTAAACGATTTTCCTGCGTAGCAATACCGGCGACGCATTTACCTTTATAGCATTGACGGCACATAACACAGCCAAGGCTTACGAGCATGGCTGTGCCCACGCTGCACTCTTCTGCGCCAAGCATAAAGGCGATGAGCATATCACGCCCATTGCGGATAAGTCCGTCGGTGCGTAGTTTGATTTTGTGGCGAAGACCATTACAAAGCAAGGCTTCGTGGGTTTCCAGTAAACCCATTTCCCATGGAAGTCCGGTGTGTTGTATGGCAGATAAGGGGGATGCGCCCGTGCCGCCGTCATGTCCGGAGATGAGGATTTGGTCGGCGCCGGCCTTGGCAACTCCCACAGCCACCGTACCCACTCCTGCCTCTGCAACCAGCTTCACAGAAATATTGGCTGTGGGCTGAATATGGCGCAAATCAAAAATGAGTTGCGCTAAATCTTCAATGGAATAGATGTCGTGATGGGGTGGCGGCGAAATGAGTGTCACACCTGCTGTGGTACCACGCACGGCGGCGATTTCTTCGGTTACCTTGTGCGCCGGCAGCTGACCACCTTCACCCGGCTTGGCGCCTTGTGCCATTTTAATTTGAATTTCATCGGCATGTGCCAGATAGTGCGCTGTGACTCCAAAACGTCCCGATGCAATTTGGCGCACCCGTGAACATATATCTTGTTCACTTCCTCTAGTCAGGGTGCGCTGTATTTCTTCGCCGCCTTCACCGCAATTGCTGCGTGCTCCCATATCATTGCAAGCCTTGGCAATACATTGGTGGGCTTCACGGCTCAAAGAACCAAGCGACATGGCCGCTCCCACAAAACGCTTCACGATGTCAGCGGCGCTTTCCACTTTATCAAGAGCGATGGGATTGCCTTTTCTTATGTCAAAAAGACTGCGCAAAGTTGTGAAATTTTCTTTATCGCATTGTAAATATTGGGCAAAGACAGCGGCATCGTCATTTTGCACCGCTTTATGCAGCGAACGCACATTTTCTTTGCTCCAAAGACGTGGTGATTCTTGCGTGGTAGCTCCGGAATGAGTTTGTGTAAAAAGAGCCACGGCTTGTTCCGCAATTTCAGCAAGTCCGATACCTCCAATTCGAGAAGGCGTGCCGGTGAAGTGGGTATTTATAAGCTCGCCATTAAGCCCAAGGGCTTCAAAATAGTACCCACCTTTAAATGAGCGGAATGTGGAAATGCCAAGGCGTGCGAAGGCTTTGAGCATTCCTTTTTTTAAGGCGGCAATATAATTGCTTTGTGCTGTGTGTGCGGAAATGTGCTGTTTTTCGGATAATTTGCGTACGGTATCAAGGGCATGGTACGGGCAGATCGCACTTGCGCCATAGGCCGCAAGCAAGACCATGTGCATTACCTCAAAGGCCTCACCTGTTTCCACAATCAGGCCACACAGATGACGCTTTTGTACACGGCATAAATGGTGGTGCAGGGCGGAAAGCGCAAGCAAGCTTGGGATTGGCACAGGCAAGGCGTCATGATCTGTGTCATTGGTATTGTTGATGATGTTATCGCTGATAATTAATATATTTTTTCCTTGCGCTAAAGCCTGCTCTGCTTCATGAAACATTTTCTGCAAGCTTTGCTCAAGGCAGGAACCGGCATTATCTGAATTTACAAAAGTGGCGTTTAATGTATGCGCTTGAACTTCCTTGTGGGTGGACATACGCACATGCATAAGCTCATTGCTGTCAAGGAAGGGATGCTGCAAGCGCAAAATGGCGCAATTTTCCGGTGCTTGTTCCAGTATATTGCTTTCCGCCCCCACAAAACTCATCAACGACATGGAAAGCTCTTCACGTAAGGGATCGATGGGAGGATTGGTTACTTGCGCAAATTGCTGTTTAAAATAATCAAATAAAGACCTTGGTTGATTATCAAGCACAGCCAGCGGTACGTCATGCCCCATGGCGCCCACCGGTTCTTGAGCGTCTCGTGCCATGGGGAGCAGTATGTTCTTAATGATTTTAGCTGAATACCGGCAAGGCTGTTGCGCATTGGCATTGGTGGCGGATTGAGAATTTTTTTCCCCATACATGGGAATGTCATCATGCATAAGATCCGCTAAATTTATGCCATATTGTTTAATCCAGCGGCGATAAGGTTTTGCACGGATAACTTCGCCCTTGATTTCGGCATCGGATATGATGCGCCCCCGAGCGACGTCCACCATGAACATGCGCCGTGGGCGTAATTGTTGGCGTGAGACAATGCGCTCAGGTTCAACGTCCATGACGCCCGTTTCCGAAGCAAGTACCACCATACCGTCTTGGGATACGGTGGAACGACATGGGCGTAAACCGTTGCGGTCAAGCATGGCACCGACTCTGCTGTGACCATCGGTAAATACGAGAGCCGTGGGGCCATCCCAAGGGTCCATAAGTGCTGAATGATATTCATAAAATGCTCGTTTGTTATCACCCATGACAAAGGCAGAACCAAAGGGCTCCGGCAAGAGCATCATCAAGGCATGGGTCATGGAGTAACCGCTTTGCATGAGGAGTTCCAAGGCGCTGTCAAGACGAGCAGAATCACTGGCACTCACGTCTATTATAGGGAAAAGGTCTTGTAATTCTTCACCAAAAAGTGCGGAGGACATTTGCGCCTGTCGTAAATGCATACGTGCGCCGTTACTGCGAATGGTATTGATTTCACCATTATGTGCCATATTTCTGAAGGGCTGCGCAAGTCGCCAAGAGGGTAGGGTGTTGGTACTGAACCGTTCGTGGAAAATGGCAAAGGGTGCCGTAAATTGGGTGTTTAAGAGGTCTTGATAGAGATCGCCGAGGCAGGCGCCGGGTAGCATACCCTTATAAATGATACTGCGAGCGGAAAGGCTGACTACATAGAAATCATTACGCTGAAACTCGTGTTCTTCAAGCCATGTCTGCACTGCGTTTTCCATGCGCCGGCGTGCCAGATATAGGGTGCGTTCAAAGCCGTCAGCTTGGGCTTTTTCAGGTGCTAAACGCTTGCTCGGACGCACTAATATTTGCAACATGCGTGGCATGGTGGCTAAGGCGGTTGCGCCTACTATGTCCACATCTATGGGCACTTCCCGTTCATCCTCAAGGCAAAGATTTGTTTTTTCTAGGCATTCCCGAATAATACGCATGATTGCTGTGTGAGTGTGCAATGCTTGCGGCATAAAGAGTTGGCCTACGGCGAAGGGTGTCTCGTCGGCAAGTCCTTGTAGTGTTGACCATTGTTTCTTAAAGAAATTTGTGGGCAAGGGCATGAGCAAGCCGGCACCGTCGCCGGAATTATCTCCGTCTTGACTGCTGTGTCCGCCACGATGCGCAAGCCGTGACATGGCTGTCAGGGCATCGGCTATAACCTGATGGCTTGGCACACCGGAAAGACGAGCCACAAAACCTACGCCACAGGCATCATGCTCTTCTAAGGGGTTAAATAAACTACTCATACTCATTCCTTGTAAATTGATCTGTGTTTTTCAATGTTTATAGCAATTCAATTTGGAATTACTATATGGAAGGCGAGAAAAGCTCTTGTGTGACCAAGAGCTTTACTTGCTTCACTTTCAAAATACCCGATGTAAGCACATAAGCACATTGGCGGACACCGGGTATTTTACTGGGGGTTTGCAACAATAATCTGAGTGTGTTCACATAAAAGGCATTTATGTGAATGCGCTCTAGTTTATCCAAAGCAATTCAGCATAACGTGGGAATGGCCAAGCGGCATCTTCCACCATAAGCTCTAAAGCATCTGCATGTTTGCGGCATTTATTCATGGCAGGGATAACTTTTTCGCACATAAACTTGGCATGTTGCAAAACATCTGCTTTATGTTCAATGGTTTGTACAGCAATAAGTTCTTTAAGTGCTCCGTCAAGTTCAAGGCATTCCTTGCGCAAAGCCGTAAAGCGTTCTTCTTCGGGAAGTGAACCTGAATCGCCAAGCACGGCACGAGTTTGTATAACAAGTTCGGCGGCTTCCTTTTGTGCACGTAGGCCAACGGGGAGAATACTTTCACGAACCATAGCAGTGCAGACATTGGCTTCAATATTGATGAGCTTGACGTAGGTTTCCAAGAGGATTTCCTGACGCGCCAGCATTTCCCTTTCGGAAAGTACATTGGTGCGTAAGAATACATCCATAACTTCAGGGTAGTTGTAGCGTTCGAGGGCATCCACCGTCGTGGTAAGATTGGGCAGTCCGCGGCGTTTTGCTTCCTTCGGCCATTCTTCGGAATAGCCGTTGCCGTTAAAGACAATGGGCATATGCTCGTTAAAAATTCGTGGCAGCAGGCTTTGAAGAGCTTCGGTGAGAGCGGTTCCGGAATTTACAGAGGCCTCCAATTCGGTGGCGATGTCGTCAAGTGCGCAGGCCATGGCCGCATTGAGGGTAATATTGATGGGTGCCACCGATTGTGATGAACCCACGGCACGGAATTCAAATTTATTGCCGGTAAAAGCAAAGGGGCTTGTGCGGTTACGGTCCGAAGAGTCCTTGGGGAGGGCAGGCAGAACGTCAACGCCGATTTCCATGCTTGTGCTTGCGCCGGCGCGTTGTGTCGTGCCGGAGGTGAGGGCATCAAGAACATCGGTAAGTTGGTCGCCTAAGTATACGGAAATAATGGCCGGAGGTGCTTCATTGGCGCCAAGGCGATGGTCATTGCCGGCACCCACAGTGCCAAGGCGTAAGGCCATGCTATGCTTATGCACCGCACGCAAAATCGCTGCCAAAAATACGAGGAATTGTGCATTGTTTAGGGGCGTTTCGCCGGGAT
Organism: uncultured Desulfovibrionaceae bacterium; assembly: GCA_964369515.1. Taxonomy (GTDB): domain Bacteria; phylum Desulfobacterota; class Desulfovibrionia; order Desulfovibrionales; family Desulfovibrionaceae; genus CAYJAD01. The sequence continues at coordinate 1,702 of CAYJHK010000089.1, read as the reverse complement.
TGAGCAGGTTATTGCCGTCAGAATCCATAAGCGACCAGTTGTTGTGCTTACCGCTGCCATTGACACCGGCGAAGGGCTTTTCGTGTAAAAGGCACACAAAACCATGCTCGGCGGCGGTGTGGCGTAACATATTCATGGTCAGCATATTGTGGTCGGTGGCAATATTGCACTCTTCATAGAGCGGAGCCAGCTCAAATTGTGCAGGAGCCACTTCGTTGTGTCGTGTTTTTACCGGAATACCAAGGGCAAAGAGGCGTTTTTCGGCATCCGCCATAAAGGCCATGACACGGCTTGGAATGTCGCCAAAATAGTGATCTTCCATTTCTTGACCCTTGGGAGCGGGTGCGCCTTGCAGGGTGCGTCCCGTGAACAAAATGTCGGGGCGTAGGGCGACTAAGCGACTGTCAATTAAGAAATATTCTTGCTCAGCTCCCACCATGGGGCGAACGTGCGTTGCTGTGTCATTACCAAAAAGGCGCAAAATACGCATGGCTTGCTTTGAAACAGCGGAAATAGAGCGTAGCAACGGAGTTTTACGGTCAAGAGCTTCGCCGGAATATGAGTAAAACATGGAAGGAATATGCAGGGTATGCCCAAGCTTGCCGGGGAGCAAGAAGACCGGAGCTGTGGGATCCCACGCCGTATAGCCCCTTGCCTCAAATGTGGAGCGAATGCCGCCGGAAGGGAAGGACGAGGCGTCAGGTTCGCCGCTGATGAGCATTTTACCGGAAAATTCATTGAGCAAATGTCCGTCAGAAGATAAAGTTAAGAAGGCGTCGTGCTTTTCTGCCGTATAGCCGGTCATGGGGTGGAACCAGTGGGTGTAATGCGTTGCGCCACGTTCGATGGCCCAATCCTTCATGGCTGAGGCTATGACATTGGCAATTTCTGCGGGCAGGCGTGCGCCGTCTCGAATGGTCATTTCCAGCTGCTTGAAAACATCCTTGGGCAAACGCTCACGCATGACGTGAATGGTGAAAACATCCTTGGCGAAGTGGCGACCCATATCCACATTGGGGGTCAATTGACCTTCGCTGGAATCAATGCCGCAAGGGCAAGAGGCAAATGCTTCCATAACAGCAAGATGACGTGGTGATGACATGTTAAAACTCCTTAAAATATTAATTTTTATGTGCGCATTGTCATTGCTCGTTGTCACTGTCCATTGGCAAGAGCTGCTTTACGCATTATTTCTAAAAGTGATGTAAAATTCACGCTTTGTAATTTGGCTATAGCATAAGCTGTGCCATTACGAAAAAAAATGCTTGCATATGCATATATGTTGTTGTTTTGATATATTTTTTTGTTTTTGCAATGCGCAAGTTTTTAGTACAAAGAGAGATTGTATCGCCTGTTTTTCAACGAAAATGTAGAAAGGTCAAGAATTCGAAGGCTGTACTTGCAATAAACGAAAGTTTTGAAAAGGAAAAATCAAAAATATTCTACTATTTCAGGTCAATAAAAAGCTACCGATCTGTATATTCACATGAGAATGACATTAATTTCCAAGAAGGAAGTACTGAGTCGGTGTTGTCCGAAGGGGGGAGAGTTGGATAATTTATAATATTTCAGTCGCTAACATATTTCTACAATTTGGTAGAATAAGGCGAAGCTGTGTGCTGAAAGACGTGGATAGGGGGCAGGTTATTCCGATTATGAAAGTATGCACTCAAGAAAGACCTTTGCGCAATTCATTGCGCAA
>CAYJHK010000088.1:0-8222 GCA_964369515.1 uncultured Desulfovibrionaceae bacterium | reverse complement strand
CCCCCACAAAAAAAACGCAAATTAGAATCACGTGTAGAAGATGCAAAGGCTGCTGATTTATAAATTCTATAACTTTTAAATTTATTAAACCACATTCTTACCATAAGATTTTACAAATCTTTATTCAATTCGGCTACCAAGGCAATGTCTGCCTCCAAAAATTGAAGCGAATTTGCCTCATGGGGATATATCCAGCGAATATTTTGCCCTTCAACGCACTTCACTTGCCCTGCAAAGCTTTCAACATGAAACATATGCAAGCGCACAAACCTATGAGAATAATCATGTTCGATAGTTTTCCAAAACCAAAAATTTTGTATAAATATTTCTAATTCCTCATGGAGTTCACGTTTTAGGGCTTGCTCCAAAGTTTCGCCCTTATCAACTTTTCCCCCGGGAAATTCCCACAAGCCAGCCATGGGATAATGCAAAGGTCTTTGCTGTGCAAGGTATTTTCTTTCACTTCCCTCACCCTGCCAAATAACCGCTGCCACCACCTCCAGCACTTTATCCTTCATCATTTTCGTCATGTAAAAAACTTTTCCTGCGCTCTTCAAGTTCTGCCAATTGTTCTTCAAGTTCTGCCATTTCTTCTAAAATTTTCTCAATATCCATTTTGATGACACCAAAACGCTGCAAAAGAGGGGCGGATTGAGCTTCGTCGGCATACACAGTTGGGTCAACAAGTTTTTGCTCAATATCGTCCTGCTCAAGCATCAGCTTTTCCAAGGAAGTTTCGCAATGCGAATATTTTTTCTGCAATGGTTGCATAAGCTTAGAAAGCGCATTGCGTTCTTCCGCTTGCTTGCGTTTTATCTTCTTAACTTCCTCTCGTGACAAATTCCCCTTAAGCTCCGAAGCCTTGCGTAACCCTTCGGCTTTGGCACTGTTTGCCTCTTGCAGCCTTGCACGACGCATGGCATCATATTCGGCAAAACCACTTTCATAACGCTCAATACCGTTTGCGGAAAGCTCCCAAGCTTCTTCGGCTACTTCTGAGAGCAACCAACGGTCATGGGCAACCATGAGCAAGGTACCGTTAAATACATCAAGGGCGCTGATAAGTGCTTCACGGCTTTCTAAATCCAAATGGTTGGTGGGTTCATCCAATATGAGGAAATTACAACGTGCCAAAAAAAGCGTCGCCAAAATCAGTCGGCTTTTTTCTCCGCCGGAAAGTGAGGCCACTCTACGTTCAAAATAATTTTTACCGAGCATGAAAAGACCAAGGACGCTCATCAGCTCTTCTTCCGTAATACGAGGGTCAGATAGCCGACGGATTTCACCGAGCACACTTCCATCGGCATTGAGCACATCCAGCTGATGCTGGCTAAAATAACCAAGACGCACCAAGGAACCACACTGCACAACGCCGGCTGTTTTTTCAAGTCGACCAGCCAAAATCTTCAGCAAAGTTGATTTTCCGCAGCCATTGGGACCAACCAAGGCTATGCGCTGACCTCTATAGATATTAAATGAAAGCGCAGGCCAAAGGTGCTTTCCGTCACCGGCAAAGGCAAAGTCCACATCCACCACACCCAGCACCATTTTTTCCGTGCGTGTAGCTTCCGGCCAGCTGAAATTCAACGAGCGACGTTTCATTTCAGGTTGAAAGTTTTCCAGCTCCTTTTCCAACTTCTTGGCCATCTTTTGACGAGAACCGGCTTGTCTTGCCTTGGTGGCTTTGGCTCTAAATCTGTCCACAAAGGCCATCTTTCGGGCGACTTCATCACTCAATTTCTTGGCTTCACGCTCTTTTTGCGCCTCAAGTTCTTCTTGCATGGCAATAAATTGTGTAAAATTTGCTTTTCGGAAAAAAGGTCGTGACATGCCAAGATAAAGCACATGCGTACTCACTTTATCCATAAATACACGGTCATGGGCTACAAATACCAGCACACCCTTGAAATTCAGCAAAAAAGACTCAAGCCACTCGACCGCTTCAATATCAAGGTGGTTGGTAGGCTCGTCCAAGAGTAAAATATCCGCACCGGCCGTCAGCACTCGTGCCAGCTTTGCCCTTTCACGCCAGCCACCGGAAAGTTTTTCCAAAGGCATCGCCCACTTTTGCTGTGAAAAACCTAAACCCGTCAAAACCATTTGCGCTCGCTGTTCGGGATTGTAACCATACATACCCTCTAGCTCAGCCTGCTTTACCATAAGCCTTGTCAATTGCGCCGCATCATTATTTTGCGAGGCCTCATCCCATTCCTGCCAAAAATCTTGCCAATCGGGCAGAGCTTCTTGCACATAGCTAAGCAGCGGCTTTTGTAAAGATACAGCATCAAGCTCTTGCTCAACATACCCAAGCCTGCTCTCCTTGGGAATAATAATACGTCCGCCGTCACTGGGTTCAAAACCGGCAATGATGCGCAAAAGCGTCGACTTACCCGTACCATTGGAACCGCACACGCAAAGACGCACGCCGGATTCAATATCCAGAGAAAAATTATCTAAAATGGTATTGCCACCATAATATTTGGAAACATCTTGTAGAGTAATCTTCATGTTAATATTTACAATTCAATAAGTTAAACATAAAATTACAGCAAACCTTCTTGTTTATAACCGGTATACGTGTCTTGCAAACCCACATGCAATGACATAGTCGGTGTAAACCCAAGTTCATCTTGTAGCCTTTGCCCATTACACATCCAGCCAACCGCCCGTGCCTCACGATATTTATCAAAGGTCAACGAAGGCATACGTTTATTAAAATGCTGCAAAATAGCACCGTAGGCCGTGCTCAAGGCTGCACTCACGCCAAGCAAACACAAGGGTAATTTAATACACACAGCTTTTTTACCCATAACCTTAGCCATTTCCTTTCCGAGTCCACCCATGGTATACACGGGATTGTATGCATTTTCTCCGTCATTACAATGGTATACACCATTAGCTTCCGGCTTTAGGGCGCAAAGAATAGCCTGCGCCATATCGGATGCATGGATAAGAGAAATGGGAAAATCTCTGCACAGGCCGGGGCTTACAACTATACCCCGTGCTGCCGCCTTAAAGTAAGGTAAAAGTCCCCCGTCTCCGGAACCATAAATAATGGGAGGACGAAGGATTACAAGCTTATCGCCGCAATGCTTAGCCAACATTTCTTCCGACAGATACTTCGACCAACCGTAAGCAGAAACGGGACGCGCCGCACAATCATCGGTAACTCCCTTAGCCAAGCTTATTTTACTAAAGGGTGCAATGGGGCCTGTGGCAGCCACCGAAGAAACCAAGAGCACACGTTCAATATTATGTTCTGAAATGGCTTTCCCTAAAATATCAGATGCTTGTACATTACAAAAATAGTCTTGCCAAAACACACCGGAAAGCACGGCAGCCAAATGTATAACCATATCCTGACCGCTGAGAGCATCATTAAAGCCTTCACCGGTGATAAAATCGCCTTCCTTAATGCTCACAAAACTTGGCAAGAGTTTTACATTGGAACTTTTGCGCACAAGGCAGGTAACCTTGGTACCATATTCCTTAACAGCTCCCTCAAGGGCTTTGAGGACATACTGACCCACAAAGCCTGTGCCTCCCGTAAGTAAAATTTTCTTATTTTTCAAATATTCTAAAGACATGGCTCTATAAGCTCCTTACGATAAATTCTATATCTCTTGGTCATTTGACCACCAAAATCTTCCATCATATCATTTACGGCTGCGTTATCTTCAAGTGACCACGAACCTTCAAGGCTGGTAAAATGCTCGTACTCTGCGCTTTGTTCCAGCATATAATGAAGCAAGAGCAAGGGTAAGCCCATAAGCCGATATTTTTCAAGCACACCAAAAAGTACCATACGATACGATCCTCGAATTTCTTTGCGTGCGCACCAATAATGCCACGGTGTCAGTAAGCCAATTTTCCCATTAAGACGCTTCAACAACGGATTCATATCAGGTAAAGCAAGCATACCTCCGGCAGGTTCGCCTTTATGATAAAAAAGCACAAAAAAGCGTGGGTCTAAAATGCTTTTAAGCCCATGTACATGATTTTTTGCCTCCGCAAGCGACATAGGTGTGAAAGCAAAATTTTGCGCCCAACTTTTTTGAAAAATATCCAGCATACAATGAATATCCTCGGTCATGGTCGCCTTATCCGCCCTGCGCCAAGTAAATTCATTGCGTTCTTTAATGATGTCAATATGTTTTTTCAAACTTGGCGGAACTTTTACCCCATCCTTGTGCAAGGCATATGCAAAAAGATCCTGTTCCTTATACATATGCCAGCTTTCCAACAAATGCGGATAATACGAATAATTCCAAGGCATCATGATGCTAGGGTCAAGGTCAAAACCATCCACCAACATACCACAAGTATAATTTGTGGAAGGATTGAGCGGCCCACGCATAAATTCCATGCCCTCAGCTTTAAGCCAGCGCGCTGCAGCCTCAAAAAGTGCGTGTGCGGCCTCTACATCATTTTGACATTCAAAAAAACCCCACGCACCGCATTTTTCCTTGGCATTGTCGTTATATGCGTAATCAACCAAGGCCGCAATACGCCCCACAACCCTTTCTTGACCATTTATTTCAGTGCGATAGGCCAAAAAAAGCTCACCCTTGGCTTTTTGCCAAAAGGGATGTTGAGCCGCATCCAAGAGTTTTCGCTCATCTTTTTTTAAAGGCGCAACCCAATGCTTAGCCTGTGCGTATATTTCCCACGGAAGAGAAATAAATATTTCTTTTTCAGCTTCGCTCTTCACCTTGGCAATGCGCAACTTATGTGACTTTGACATAATTTATCCGTTATTATAGTAAATAAAACTGTTGTTGTATATTATTTACGATTTTCCCACCAATCTGAACCGGGGCCGTGAAACCACCAATGATGCGTTGGCGTAGCGAGCACAGTCGCACAAATTTCCTTACCCTCGACGGTGTGAATGCGCTTTATGGTGCTTTCCATCCATTGCAAAGCAAAAGCATTACCCTTTTCGCTCTCATGCTTCAAGTTAAAAAGTAGGTCCAGCTGATCAGCATCATGGGCAAGCTTAGCTTCAAGGGTAGTATTTGCATCCAGCTCATCCCAAAAGGACAAAATATCCTCTTGCAAACCGGTACCCTCGGTGGCATGTTGCATGGCAAGACGGGCATTGGTGGTATTATACATTTTATTTACATAATTAAAATCACCGGTTCGTGCCTCTGCTAAGTCATGAAAAAGACACATAAAAACTGTTTTAGCAACGTCGGCACCGGCCATCTTTGCCAGTGCGTAACCTATAACACTCACACGATGCGAATGCTCAGCCACATTCTCCTTTCCTGTACCCAAGAATTGATAGCCTGTGCGTGGCGTATGTCGAAGCATACCAACTTCATTGATTAAATCCACCACACGCACATTGCGGCTACAGCCTCGCAAATTATCAAGCGGATCGCAAACCGGTTCCTCATTGTCACCGTCAGAGCAAATTTTACCCGTGCTTTGTATATTTTGCGCATTATTTTTACATGTGTCAGACATTGTTACCTCGCTTGGTCTCTCACTGCACTTTAATTTTTGGGTCGATAATTCAAAAAAAAATATTTAAGGAAACACTAATTAGTCGGAGCTGAAAAACGCATTTTCATGCATTTTTCAGAAAGGCACGCTCACTCCAAATGCCCCTTCGGGGGCGCCGGAAGTGAATTCCGGCTCATTTTACGTGGCGCAAAATTTTCACTATCGTTCAAATTTTGTTAGCCGTCACAGAAAAACCATGTTTTAGAACCATAAAAATGCCGGAAAAGTGCATTCCATGCCCTTGTTTTCGGCATTTTTATTTGCATATTTTAGCTAATAACTCATTTATTTTAAGTCATTTATGTGTTTTTTCAGTGACGACTAATTAGAGACCTCTGTGTAATTTCTGAAATTGACAAAATACATGGATTACGTAACTATGCTTGCAATGGCTTTCGTTATAAAATCAAGTCATTGCGAGGAGCGAAGCGACGCGACAATCCATGCCTTTTTGAATTATGCAAAGCCCTTGCCTCTTAACCGGTGGTTGCCAAAAAATCATTTCAAACAGAATTTTTTATTAAATCAGCATTTTCTTAAGAAACTCTTCCAAGTATATTTAGAAAAAAATTGCGTACATCTTTGCAGAAAATTTCAAATGCCAATGTACGCACATCGGCATCTGCGCTTCCACACAGATCGGGTAAGTCTTTTTTTAATTGCGCAGGACACGGCGCCATCAAATCACGGGCTTCAACTTCCTTAACTATGCTGTAGGGCATACTTTCAGGAAAAAATCCTTGTATATCACTATCAAACCAAGCTTTTTTCTTAAGATCACTTTCTGCCTCAATAAGCATAACCCCATCATGCAAGCTCTCTAAGGCCTTTGGCGTAAAAAACATATCATACTTTGGCCCAACTGCCACTATGGCCTTGAAACGTTTTTCCGCAAAACTCTTGCCCAAGGGCGGCAAACCTTGAAGCATTTTCTGCACATGCCCTGCTGCCCATGCATTACAATACATTATGGATTGCGGAACCCTACGGCAATAACCATCAAAACCGGAAGCATCTATTCTTGCGCCGCCAAGCAAGAGCGCAACACTTGCGCCGGTACCAAAGCCCAAAAATCCCATGCGATTGGTGTCTACCATCTCCCGTACATCCTTATGCGTGGCAGCCATATGAAGAATAGTCTGAATATCTTGCATACGTTCTGCCAATTGCTGCCATGTAAACAGCTGTGACATACGTTGCAAATTGTCATTTTTATGGTCAGGTGCCATAACCACAAAACCACTTCGGGCAAGAAGCGATGCTGTGTCATGATAAGAAAAACGGGTTGCAGCCGAATCGTGTGAAAGAACAATGAGCGGAAAACGTCCGGTTACCGCACGCCCAAAGCGTACCACGTCGAAACTCCATTCCCCATACACTGCACGACTTGGCCGGCTATGCGTTGGATACCAGATATTTACATCAATACGAGTGGAATTTGACTTATTCCACACACCAATAGTCTTGAAAGCCGGTTGAAACAATTCCGCAGCAAAACTTTCGGACGGAATTAAAAGCAAAGCCGAAAAAAAAACCGGCAATAGCACGGAAATTATAAAAATTTTCTTCTTTATTTCAACTAACAAAATACACTCCGTTTATAAGCTTGTTGAAAAAGTCGAATTGGGTCAGTCCGTTCGAACAGTCTCGCTCTGTGAAGGTCGCAAGGAGGCGAAAAAACGAGGACATCGCTGTCCAACCCAACAGCTACGCCCTTGACGTCCTGCGGGTCGGTCTGCGCTCGCAACAACTTTCTATATAAAATCAAATCATTGCTAGGACAGAAGCGTCAAAATAATCCATGGCTTTTTAAATTGTTCTAAGATCTCCGTTATGATTTAATAGTCAAATACCATAGCATAACTCGGAAAGGCATGAATTACCGCATAAAAAAATCATAGCAATGACTTTGCGTTCCACCGTAAGTTACTGCGAGCTCATTCACACGGCTGTTATTGTTATGGAAACACTGATTAATTATTTTCCTGAGGGAGGAAGGGGAACTTTTGCGATTACTACGAACTTTGACCAAAAACTTCTGCGTTGCTCTCGATTTGCGTAAAGCGCGCAAGTTCGCTAACGCAAACGCCTTCGGCCCCTTTGAGTCTGCCTTCCCCCTTCAAACTTCAATTATTCCCTCAAAACGCTTTTATTAAAGTAATTTTTAGTGAACTACAGAATGCAATTTTTAATAGATTAGGATAAAAGTTTATGTTTCAACGCCAATCAAATAGATTTATATATAAAATTATATTTAATCAGCGTTTACTTAAATACAAGGAAAAATTCAAACGTAAGGTCGATATGTATATGGACATACATGAACAGTTTGCGTTTGAAATTTAGACGCAGTAGTTTACCCTTTTCAACGCACTGTTATAATCTGTGATTGAAATCGGGAAGCTCCGAAGGATCAAGAGCACCTTGCGAAGGATCATTGAGGTCATTTGTTTGTGGCACACTAATTGTAATGACACTGGGAGAAGATACCTGACCGGAAACGCCTCCGACAACGCTATCTAATTCTATTTCATCAAGTTTTACGGTGTGTTCATCATTTTGTACGCCATTTTTTTGATCTGTTTGTTTAGTCATATTAAGTTCATTTTTCATAGTAACTCTCTCCAACGTGGTTTTTCATTTTAAAAACAGTAAGTACTCTAAAAAGTGTTGTCAAGGAAAATACTAAGCTTTCCCTTAAAAATCCC
>CAYJHK010000087.1:0-8248 GCA_964369515.1 uncultured Desulfovibrionaceae bacterium | reverse complement strand
AAGCTTTTTGCGAAGGGAGTGTATCCCAAAAAACATACTCGACCGGAGCAAAAAGCAAGCCTGACGCCGCAAACGGTACTTTTTCAACGCACTGTTAAGGTAGGGTCTCGGCGTAAAGCTCTATACAGTGCCTTACGGTAACCGAATCCCCATTTTGCGACAACATATCTTCAAGCTGCATCATACAAGCCGGACAGCCTGTACTGACAATTTTTGCATCACTTTCTACAATGTTTTGTCTTTTGCGCTCTCCTATTTTTCTGGAAAAATCGTAATGGAAAAGGTTAAAGGAACCGCCGCAACCGCAGCAACGATCGGCATCGTTCATTTCCACCAGCGAATATTTCCGGTTAAGTTTTATTATATCACGAGGTTCCTTGCTGACACCCAAGGATTTCTTCAGGTGGCAAGGGTCATGAAACGTAACTTTAATGGCTTGGTCAGATTTTTGTTCATTCTGAACCGCACCTTCGATTTTGAGGACATTCACCAAGAAAGCGGTGATATCCATGGCCATGGCTGCATATTTATTTGCCAGCAATTTGTGCTTTGGCTCCATGCGCTCGGCATAGCGTGGCCATAGTTCGTGAATGGTTGAAATACAGGAACCGCAGGGGCTCAATATATAGTCAAATGTTTCTTTTTCAAGTATGGCAATATTGGCCTTTGTCTGCTTGAGCATACCGTCAATATCGCCGGAAGCGATGGCCGGAATGCCGCAACAAGCCAGCTTTGTCGGCATATAGACGCCAACGCCGTGATGCGCCAAAACTTTAAGGCAAGCCTCACTCATGTCCGTATACATTTTATCCCCAAGGCAACCCGGAAAAAAAGCCACACGTAAGCCACTTTTACCGGCAGGGCTGTTTATATGTCCACGAAGTGCGTGTAATGGTTTTGGGGCAAGGGGGCGGATGTAGCGTGCTCCAATGAGTTTATCCAATGATTTTGCACGGCTGGTATTTTGTGGATTAAATGCTTTTTTGAAGAGCAGACTTTGACAAGGCGCCCCCACACGCATACTTAAATTGAATAAAGTAGGCTTGGCAAGCAGAGTGCGGAAGATAATCTTCTTTAAAGGATGCAAGCCAATGTATGCATAGACAATTTCACGGGCTTCGAGAAATATATCCATAATTTGCACGCCGGAAGGACAGTTTGCTTGGCAGGAGCCGCAGAGCAAACATCGCCCAAGTTTATCGGCAACAGCTTGAGGGTCTTCAATGAGTCTGTGCGATAAATTGTCAATGAGGGCAAGTTTACCCCTTGCCACATCAGCTTCCATCATTGAAGCCCCAAAGGTGGGGCATACAGCTTGGCATAAACCGCATTTCATACAAGCGATGATGCGGTCGTCAAGAGCCATAAGTTTTTGTGCTAATTGTTGTAGATCACTCATTATTTTTCCCGTACTGTTTCCGTTAAATGCTCACAAGTTTTGTTGGATTGAGTAAGCCCTTGGGGTCAAGAGCTTTGCGTAAACGGCGGGAAAACATAATGGTTCCTTTGGATGTTTCCTTTTCAAGCCACTGAGCCTTGGCAGTGCCGATGCCGTGTTCGCCGGACAAAGTGCCGCCAAGGGAGAGCGCTACATCAAAGATTTCGTCTACAGCTTCTTCTACACGGTGAAACTCTTGTACATCTCGCTTATCGCATAAAATGGTGGGGTGTAAATTACCGTCGCCGGCATGACCAAACGTACCCATTTCCAGCTTATATTTACTGGCAATGTTGTTGAGTGCCGCCATCATGGCCGGAATTTTTGAGCGAGGTACCGTGGCATCTTCCAATACACACGTAGGTTTACATCGTGCAAGTACAGGTAAGGCCATGCGCCGTGCTTCCCAGAGTTTGAATTTTTCGTCGGCGTCCTTGGCAACACGGATTTCGCGCGCTTTACATTCTGCGAGCACTTTTTCCACAGCTATGGCTTCGTCATTGACTTGTGCGGGATGACCGTCTACTTCGATGAGCAAGATGGCCGCCGCATCTCGAGGCAGGCCGGTTTTTGTATAGTCATCCACACGTACAATGGTGTTGTTGTCCAAGAATTCTAGGGTACAAGGTACGACGTGTGCCGCAATAATTCCGGCCACAGCTTCCGCCGCATCTTGCATGGTATCAAAGACAGCCATAAGTGCTTTGCTGGCTTTTGGAGGGGGCACAAGTTTGAGAATGGCTTGTGAAATGACGCCAAGTGTACCTTCGGATTGCACCATAAGACCGGCAAGGTTGTAACCGGTGACGCATTTTACTGTACGAGAACCGGAAGTTACCCGCTCGCCTGTGGCATCAAAAAAATCAAGCCCCATGAGATAGTCTTTGGTGACGCCGTATTTTAAGCCACGCAATCCGCCGGCATTTTCGGCAATATTACCACCTAAGGTGGATACAGCCTGTGAGCCGGGATCCGGTGGGTAGAAAAGGCCTTTTTTGGCAACTTCAGCGGCAAATTGTGCCGTGACAACGCCCGGTTCAACAACGGCATAAAGGTCTTCAAGGTTAATTTCCAAAATTTTTGTCATTCCATTGGTGAGGATAACGACACTTTCTGAAGAATCGGGGATGGTACCGCCGGAAAGATTTGTCCCTGCACCACGCACGGTCATGGGGATACCTTCGTCATAGAGTTTTTTTACCGTAGCTCCAAGCTCTTCCACATTGGTCGGACGTACCACAAGGGATGGGATTACTTGTTTTAATACAGCAGAGTCATAAGCGTAGCTCTGCCTGTCAGCTTCGGACGAAAACACATTTTCCTTGCCAAGCAGTGTTTCAAAGTCTTTGCTGAGTGTTTGATTTGACATATATCCTCCAAAATTTCATATATAGTTTGTTGTATTATTATATGACTGTTATAAGCTGAGCAGATATTCTTTCCAATGTGAAAAACTTAGCAGTTTTTTTTTTTTACGTCAATAAAGGATATTTCCAAACATGAAGAAAATCTGAGTTCAGCACAATGCAACAATATGCTTAAATTCTTGTTCCGTGACAATTTGCACCGAAAGGCGGCTACCTTTTTTCATAAGCTCCATGCCGGCAAGCTCCACTTCGATTTTTAGGTCGGAGCGCAAAATGGGCGGCGTAAAGCTTTGTATGGCGCACACATCTACCATGTCCCATAGGGGACGTTCGTTTGTGGAGCGTGGGTCAAAATGTTCACTCGCATTGTCCCATGCGGTGTGGTCGGGGTAGGCTGTGCGCACGATTTGCACAATGCCTGCAATTTCGGGCTTTTTTCCGCTATGATAAAAAAAACCTTGGTCGCCCAATTGCATGGTGCGCATAAAATTGCGAGCTTGATAATTGCGTACGCCATCCCATGCGGTGGTTTGATTAGGGCTTTGCAGTAAATCTTGCCACGAAAAACATTCTTTTTCACTTTTAAAGAGCCAGTATTGCATTGTTTCCTCGTTTATATATGTTCTTTAAGCCAAACATCGAAAATATTTGCCAACTGCGTATCCCCGTTTTCTGTTGCCCATTGTTTTAGTTTGAGGGCTTTTTCTTGTAGTGCCGCTTTGTTGTTGGCAGTGTTTACCGTATTTTCCAGATCCGTCTTGGCATGTTGTACCACCTCTTCGTTGCCAAGCTTGACACCGCAATGCAGTACACGCAAGAAATTTTCGGCAAGGGGTGCAAGCTGTACCAAGGTTAAATAGGACTCAAGGGCTTCAGCCCAAAGATTTTGTTCTTCAAAATATTTACCCATGAGCGTATAGCCTGAAAGCCAGTAGGGTTCGCTTTGTAGGCGAGCTAGGCAACGTGAGAGGTTAAAGTTATTTGTAAAAGCTTGAGTTAGAGCTTGTTCTTTGGCTGTAGGTAAACTGACATAGAGTTCAAGGCTTGGGCTAAGTATGGGGAGTAGATTATTTTCTAAAGCGATTGTATGTTGATCCGGACGAAAGCCACCGGCAAAGCGTTTGCCAAGCAGGGCAGCATTTTCATTGTCATAGGTAAAACGTCCCGGGGTTTGGCTGGTATGGTGATAGATGATGCTTTTATGTATGACACTTAAAAGGTAAGCTTTTTCTCGCACTTGGCAACAAAGATCCATATCCTCAAAGCCATTGATGTAGCCTTCATGAAAACCTGAGCACTCGGCAAAGAGTGCTGCCGGCATAAGCATGGCCGCAGCGGTAATTGCTTGCCAATAACGCAGTTTTTGTTTAGTGACATAGGAAGCAGGCAATTGGTGATGTACATGCATAAGTTCAAGCATTGGAGAAAAACATACGCCGGCATGTTGCACCAAATTGTTGGGATAGAGCAAGAGGGGCCCCACAATGCCAATCTTTGGATTTCGGTTCAAGGACTCCAAAAGTGGCGGTAAATACCCCTCTGTGCACACGGTATCGTTATTGAGAAAGAAGAGTAGGGGGGCTGTGGCTGCTTGTGCGCCCATATTGCATGCCTTGGCAAAGCCTAAATTTTCCGATAATGTGATTTCTCGGCCACGTTCTCCAAAAAGGCGTGTGAGTGTGGGAGTTAGTGCTGCGCCGGTTTCATCGCTTGAGCCATTATTGACCACGAGAACTTCCGTTTGTTGTAGGAGTAGCTCGTCGGTACAGGCTTTAATGCTTTCAAGACATTGCAAGGTCATTTCCCAGAGGTTCCAGACGGGAATAATAATTGAGATGCTGGGCATAATTTTCCTTCGTGCAAAGCGTTTTTGCAGTAGTTGTTTTTGAAAAAATAAAATTATATAACAGTCGTGTCCTATGCTATGCCATTTTTGTAAAAAAATCAAGTGCATTGTGGGAGTGTGTGGCAGAAGTCTTTAGGGGTGTTTTTTATGGTAAACGGGAAATTTAAGATAATTTTTATCAATTGCGGTGGCTATGCCGGTTGCTGCGGTGTCCACATTCATTTTCTTGCCAATACTTTGGTTGCCATGGGCTATGAATGCAGTGTTTTTTTGTTGAGTATAGAAGGTGCTGCCGGATATTTTGGCAACGAAAATTACGCTCTTTATACATATAATGACCTAGAAACCTTGCCCTTGGAATTTTTCGAAAACTCCATCGTTCATGTGTGGACCACTCGAGAAATTGCTCGACTGCCCACAAATTTATTGCGAAGCCGCATCAAATTACCCTATATTGTACATCTTGAAGATGATGAAATCTTGATTGCCGGCAGGTTTTTAGGTGTGAATACCTTGGCGGAGCAAAAGGCTGTTGTGGTTGAAAATCCACAAAAATACAAAGTTATAGCCTATACACATCCCTTGCATTTTGAAGCCTTTATGCGTTCATCTTCCGGCGTGACCTGTATTATCAAGGCTTTGGAAACTTTTGTCCCTCAAAATGTCCCACGCATGACTTTTTGGCCGGCATGT
Source organism: uncultured Desulfovibrionaceae bacterium (assembly GCA_964369515.1). Taxonomy (GTDB): domain Bacteria; phylum Desulfobacterota; class Desulfovibrionia; order Desulfovibrionales; family Desulfovibrionaceae; genus CAYJAD01. Next base: position 2,904 of record CAYJHK010000087.1, on the reverse strand, counting down.
GAACAAAACTTTTTTGAAATACCAAGGCAGCGAAATTCAGAGTTTCGTGCTTTGTGCGATTTGCCAGATGATACATATGTTCTTGTATATCCCGGGGCTGTACATAGTTATAATGGTCAATATTTTATTGAATTATTATATGCTGTGCATGAGCTTGCGCAAGAAGGCTTTTCAATAATGATTATGCGTTGCGGCATAGAAGATTTTAAGTATACGGCCGAAGCATTGGAATTGTATAAAAAATATGTACGTTATCTTCCGGATATTATCTCCAAAGAGCTACCGGCCTTCATGAGTCTTGCGGATTTTTTGGTGCAACCCGGTGCGCCCCGTGCCTTTGACGACCATCGCTTTCCGTCCAAGATTCCATTTTTCCTTGCCAGCGGACGGCCTACCATTTTGCCCGATACCAATGTGGCAGAAAAATTACGCCACGGCCACGACTGTTTCTTATTGAAAAGCGGTAAAGCCCAAGAAATTGCTAAGTATTTAAAAATACTCATTTTGCAACCGGATCTAGCGCAGCGTATGGGCGATAATGGCAGGGCAACGGCACGTGATTTATTTTCGTGGCCAAGGGCAGCCGCTTCCTTAATTCCATTTTATAAACGTGCGTTACTCCAAGCAAAGTTATAGCTGTGCCGTCACGCCTACTTGCCTAATGCGATTATTGGCGTTATAATAGCAGTATGAAAAATGTTTGCCTTATCGAAAATATCGTGGCTGATGGAAATATCAAGACTGGTGGAAATATCGGAACAGATAACGATTTTTTCCGGAGCACACGTTTGCGCCTTGCCGCTTCTCTTGCTTTTGTGGGGGCTGCATCCACTTTTCAATCCGAGGCTACACAGCCTCTGTACCTATGTTCCGTATCCGCAGGATTTCCGTCTCCTGCCGATGATTATGTGGAAGAACAGCTGAATTTACATAGTTATTTGGTGCACAATCCGGCGGCAACTTTTTTCTTGCGTGCGCAAGGCGACTCCATGCTCAATGCCGGTATTCATGACGGTGATTTGCTCATTGTGGATCGCTCGCTGGCGGCAGAACATAAACGTGTGGTCATAGTTGCCCTTGATGGCGAGCTCATGGTCAAGCGGCTTATACGCCGAGGGCGACAGGTTTTGCTTGTGCCGGAAAATCCGGACTATGCCGAAGTGGATATAACCGAACGGGAACATGTGCATATTTGGGGAGTGGTTTCCTATGTTATCCATAAATTATAATGTACAATCGGACGCACATGCCGGCGAGCCAAGTTTGTACAAAACGTCCAATCCCCATTCTGAGCTGTGGGCTTTGATGGATTGCAATAATTTTTATGCCAGCTGTGAGCGATTGTTTCGACCCGATTTATGCAAACGTCCCGTTGTGGTTTTATCCAATAATGACGGGTGTATTGTGGCACGATCTGCTGAAGCGAAAGCGCTTGGTATACCCATGGGCGAGCCGGAGTTCAAAGCCCGTGCGCTGCTGAAAAAGCATGATGTGGCCGTCTTTTCATCCAATTATGCCTTGTATGGAGATATATCGCAACGAGTTATGCAGGCGGCAGAAAGTGTGGTGCCGGACATGGAGCAATACTCCATTGACGAGGCTTTTTTGCGTTTTTCCAATGCCTTAGAAGCCAATGCCCTTGAAGCGGCGCATTTTCTGCGCTCTCGTGTTTTGCAATGGACGGGCATAGCCGTGTCAGTGGGACTTGCCCCCACACGCACCTTAGCCAAGCTTGCCAACCATCTCGCCAAGAAAGAACAGCAAGGCGGCGTTTATATTTTCCCAACGGATCAAGATGCACGAACGGGTATACTTGCAAGGGTTGACGTTGGCGATGTGTGGGGAATTGGGCGCAAGCATGCCGCAAAACTCAAGGCGCATTCCATATTTACGGCAAAGGATTTACGTGATGCACCCGATGATTGGTTGCGTAAGACATTAAGCGTTACCGGATTACGCACCGCCTTGGAGCTTCGAGGTTTGTCGTGTATAGATACTGAACATTTGCCAACACCTAGGCATACTTTAATTTCTTCACGCTCTTTCGGAACACGCATTTATTCAAAAGAACACCTTGCTGAGGCATTGTGCACCTTTACTGCCAACGCCGCCGCACGCTTGCGCCGAGAAAATCTGCTCGCCAAGGGCATTGCCGTGCATATTCGTTCTTCCAAACACATAAAGCAAACAAACCAAAGTCCTTACAATAAAACTATACATATCAACCTTCTTGAAGCTGGCAACGATAGTACGCTCATGCTGCAAGCGGTGTTGCGTGGTCTTGATAGCATCTTCAAAGACGGGGTGGCCTATGCCAAGGCCGGAGTTATGCTCTATGATCTGTGTTCCGCCAACCACCGCCGAACAAGCCTGCTTTGTCTGAATACACAAGATAAACGCCAGCGTAATGCCAAGCTTATGGCAACACTTGATGCTGTCAATGCTCGTTATGGTAAACACAAGCTGCGCTATGCTGCCGAAGGTATAGACCAAGATGCACCGTGGCGTATGCGCCAAAAATTCCTTTCGCCAAAATTTACCACAGCTTGGGACGGGCTTGCTTGTGCATTTTGTAAGTAGGCTTTCATTTTGAAATTGGTCGGTTTTATGTGTTTGTTTTTTATTTTTTGTGGCTATTGCCTTTAGTCAGTAAAAGACACTGCATAAGCAAAAACGTCATTGCGAGGAGCCTGCGACGAAGCAATCCATACTGATTTCATACTAGATTGTTTTACTGCGCCCGCAATAACTTTGAATTAAAAGAAAAATCCAAGCTAAAGTCGGAGTTAAGGCAATAGCCACATTATTTTTTTGCGACAGAAGAAGGTAGCCGAAAAAAAATATTCAAAAAAAATAAAAAAAGCTTGACCAATGAACCAAGTTTTGGCAAATTGCCTTTCGCAC
>CAYJHK010000086.1:0-8262 GCA_964369515.1 uncultured Desulfovibrionaceae bacterium | reverse complement strand
AGTTTTTGGGGGTGGGGGTTTGGGGGAGGAGACCTTTTTCCAAAAAGGTCCCTCCTCCAAGAAAATTTTTACCAAATTAGAATGACCTAAAGGTTTGGCAAAATCCTCAAATTTAATTGTTGCGCCTTTGTGAATATATGGATATAGTGGCGCACTTTTGTTGATGAAGTAATAATGACTTTATGATAACGTTTGGAGGTTATATGTTTTTTGAGTCTGTAGCCCACGCCATGGGCAGCGCAGGGGCTGATGGTCAGCCTGTATCCGGTATGGAAATGTTTCAGCAGTTTATCCCATTGATTTTAATGCTGGCAATTTTTTGGTTTTTGCTTATTCGTCCACAGAAAAAACGTGCGGCAGAGCACAAAACCATGCTTTCTAACTTAAAACGTGGTGATTATGTCATCACAAGCGGCGGCGTCATCGGGCGTATTTTGGAGCTGAATGATGAGTCCGTGTTGCTTGAAAGCGGTGAGTCCAAGCTGCGTGTCACTCGTGGAGCCATTGGTGGTTTGCATAATCAAACAGCCAAGACCACAAGTGCTGCGGTCGACACCGATAAAAAAGACTGCTGAGGCATCAAATAACTTGAGTTTCAAGTTATTTGCTATTTTACGAATTTAGATACTAAGCATATCTTTATAGGTATTTGATAAATATATTGTTTCTACTTATCTGAAGTAATGGAGAAACGATGATATTTACTTACCAATGAAGTATGCTCTTTCACTTATGAACGTAAACAATTCTTGCGCATTGTGTTTTGCCATGCGCAAGATGTATTTTTTGTCGGAAGGTGATCCATGTCTTTGTCACGTTGGCGCATTGCCATAGCATTATTGGTATTTATTTTGAGTCTTGTCTATGTGTTGCCAAGCGTTCCCTTTGTGCAACAAACCCCCCTTGCTAAAATTTTGCCCAATTCACGAATTAACCTTGGTTTGGATTTAAAGGGCGGAATACATCTCACCTTGGAGGTGGAGGTGGCAAAGGCCATAACCAACTCCTTGGCGCAACTTGGGCAGGATATTCGTATCGAGGCGCAAGGTGCTGACATGGCAGTGCTCCGCCCACGTATGCGTGATGCCACAACCCTCGAATTTATTTTGCTTAAAGAAGCTGATAAAACAAAGCTGGATGATTTGCTGAAAGAGCGTTTTGATAGGGTAGTCATCAAAGAAAGCGCAACCACGGACAAGGGGCAGGTGGTTTATCAAGTTAGCTTTACTGAAATTGCCGCAAAAAGCATTGCCGACATGGCGCAAGAACAAGCACTACGCACCATACGCAATCGTATTGACCAATTTGGCGTAGCTGAACCTGACATCCGTAAACAGGCTGATTATCGCATACAAATCCAATTGCCGGGGGTGTCCGACCCACGCCGTGCCGTGCAACTTATCGGACAGACGGCTTTGCTTGAATTTCATATTGTTCGCAATGATGTAGACCCCTATGCTGCCGTGCTTCCGCCCGATGTTATTGCCTTGCCCATGATGGAAGACAGTCGAGAAAATGCTCAGACTGAAGCTACGCAACAGCCAAAAATGCTTGCAGTTATTAAAGATGCTGTACTCACCGGCGAAGATGTTGTGGATGCTCGCCCAAGTTTTGACCAGATGAACGAAGCTAACGTGCAACTGAATTTTAATAGCCGAGGTGCAGGCATTTTTGAACGTGTTACGGCGGAAAATGTGGGTAAACGTATGGCCATTGTGCTGGATGGTAAAATCTATTCGGCTCCCAATATCAATGAGCGCATACCCGGCGGAAGAGCAAGTATTTCCGGCAGTTTTACCACCGAAGAGGCGCAGGACTTGGCCTTGGTCTTACGTGCGGGTTCGTTGCCTGCACCGGTGGTCGTGCTTGAAGAGCGTACCGTCGGCCCATCCCTTGGACAAGAGTCCATTGACAGCGGTATGCTTGCCGCCTTGGTCGGTGCTGTCGCCGTCATTGTTTTTATGGCTATCTACTATGGTATGAGCGGAGTTATTGCCGACGTTATGCTCGTATTTACCATTACCATGCTCTTGGCAGGTTTAGCGGCTTTTGGTGCCACGCTCACCTTGCCCGGAATAGCCGGTATTGTTTTGACCATTGGTATGGCGGTGGATGCCAATGTGCTTATTTTTGAGCGCATTCGAGAAGAGTTGCGACGAGGGCTTAGTCCGCTTGCGGCTGTGTCGGCAGGCTTTGAAAGAGCATCGCTCTCCATTGTTGACTCAAACTTGACCACAATTATTGCCACGGTGGTGCTGTATCAATTTGGTACGGGGCCTGTGCGTGGATTTGCGGTGACGCTTTCACTCGGGATTATAGCCTCCATGTTTACGGCGGTTTTTGTGTCTCGAGGCATATTTGAAGTGTGGGCAAAAAAATCCAAAGCCATCAATATATAAGCACAAAAGGATTTGACATGGGTTTTTCATTTATAAAAGAAAATACGAATATAGATTTTGTGGGCAAGCGTAAAATTGCCTATGTGGTTTCTGCATTTTTTATCTTGCTGAGCCTTGGATATATGCTTTTACAAGGTGGCCCTCGCCTTGGCATTGACTTTGCCGGTGGCGTTGTGGTGCAAGTGAAGTTTGAAAAAAGTGTCGAAGACGGTGTTCTTAAAAAAAGCCTTGATATTCCTGAGCTTCCGGGCATAACAACCCAGCGTTACGGCGATGACGGGCGTGAATATTTATTGCGCTTTTCCACGGTAGATGCCAATGCTGTGGAGCTGCGTGAAAATGTGGAAAAAGCTCTGGCTGCCGCTTTTCCGGACAATAAAGTTTCCATCGAAAGACTTGAGCAAGTGGGGCCGAAAGTGGGTGCTGACTTGACCAATAAGGCTCTTGAGGCCATGTACTATGCCGTATTGCTCATAGCAGTATACATTTCCGGTCGCTTTGAGCAACGCTGGATGACGGCTGGGCTCATGACTGTTGCCTTGTGGGGCAGCATGTATTTTATGGGCTTTACCGGTCTTGGTATGGGCTATCTTGTGCTGGTGGCCTTGGCAATAACTGTTGGTATTTGTTGGAAACTTCGCTTGAATTTTGCCCTTGGAGCCATCGTCGGACTTTTGCATGACGTTTTCATTACCGTTGGTATTCTCAGTATGCTTGGTACCGAACTTGACCTTAATGTGGTGGCGGCATTGCTCACGCTCATTGGTTATTCTTTAAATGATACCATCATTGTATATGACCGTGTGCGTGAAAATTTACGAAAAATGCAGGACTTGCGCCTTGATGAAATCATTAACAAGAGCGTGAACCAAACCCTGTCACGTACCGTATTGACTTCCGGCACAACCATGGCGTCAGCCCTTGCGCTTTTTGTCTTGGGCGGCGGTATTATTTATGATTTTGCTCTCACCATGCTCATTGGTGTGGTGGTGGGTACTTTTTCTTCTGTGTATGTATCCTCAGCCATTTTGCTTGCGCTTGGGAAGACAGAAGATTACATTCGTGCCGAGACAGAAGAAGAATATGAAAAGCCCGGCGAGCATGGCATTGTGTAGTGGGAAAGTTTAAAATTTTCGTAGCTGAAATATTGTCAAAAGCTTGAGAGGTATTATTTATATTTTTTGAGAGACTGTGTCATTGCTAAATATACCAATACAAACACATACCAATACACAATAATCACGGAGGAATCGTGAATCAAACCACTCGCAACCTACTGCTTTGGGGTGTTATTGCTCTAGCTATGGTTATGCTTTACAATATGTTTCAACAGCCGCAAAGTGCCAATCAGCAGATTTCTTATACGGAATTTTTGCAGCAAGTGGACAGAGGCGACATTGCTGAAGTAATCATACAAGGTAAAACGCTTATTGGAAGAAATTTGAGCGGAGGCAAGTTGCAAACTTACGCCCCTGCCGATGGTGATTTGGTTAACCGCCTTATGGAAAAAAAAGTAGCCATAAAGGCAAAACCGTTGGATGAGCAGCCTTGGTACATGACTTTATTTGTATCATGGTTTCCCATGCTTTTGCTCATTGGGGTTTGGATTTTTTTCATGCGCCAGATGCAAGGTGGCGGCGGCAAGGCCATGAGTTTTGGTCGCTCCCGTGCACGTTTGCTTTCTGAAGAGCAAGGTCGCATTTCATTTGAAGATGTTGCCGGCGTTGACGAGGCCAAGGAAGAGCTTTCAGAAGTGGTGGAATTTCTGTCCAATCCCAAAAAATTTACACGCCTTGGCGGTCGTATACCCAAGGGTGTTTTGTTGGTAGGCCCTCCGGGAACCGGTAAAACCTTGCTTGCAAGAGCCGTTGCCGGCGAAGCCGGGGTTCCGTTTTTTTCCATTTCCGGTTCGGACTTTGTGGAGATGTTTGTGGGCGTTGGGGCTTCTCGAGTGCGTGATCTTTTTACGCAAGGAAAGAAGAACGCTCCCTGTCTTATCTTTATTGATGAAATAGATGCCGTGGGGCGTCAGCGTGGTGCAGGGCTTGGTGGCGGACATGACGAACGTGAACAGACCCTCAACCAATTGTTGGTAGAAATGGACGGCTTTGAATCCAATGAAGGTGTTATTCTCATTGCAGCCACCAACAGACCCGATGTGCTTGATCCTGCATTGCTGCGTCCCGGTCGCTTTGACCGTCAAGTTATAGTGCCCACCCCTGACCTTAAGGGACGTAGGCACATTTTGGATGTGCACACAAGACGCACTCCTCTTGCTAAAGACGTGAACATTGAAACATTGGCACGGGGTACACCGGGATTTTCCGGAGCTGACCTTGAGAACTTGGTGAACGAAGCGGCATTGCAGGCAGCTAAGGCCAATGAAGACCTGCTTACCATGGCGCATTTTGAGTGGGCGAAGGATAAGGTGCTCATGGGACGTGAACGGCGCAGCCTCATTCTTTCTGATGAAGAAAAGAAAATCACTGCCTATCACGAAGCAGGACATGCTCTTGCGGCACGTCTCTTGCCAAAGACCGATCCTGTGCATAAGGTAACCATCATTCCCCGTGGGCGTGCGCTTGGGGTGACCATGCAACTACCCGAAGAAGATAGGCATGGCTATTCTAGGGGGTACTTAAAGAATACACTTGTGGTTCTCTTGGGTGGACGTGTGGCCGAAGAGATTGTTTTTGATGACATAACCACCGGTGCCGGTAATGATATTGAGCGTGTGACTCGCACGGCTCGTAAGATGGTTTGCGAATGGGGTATGAGTGATGCGCTTGGGCCTCTTTCCATAGGCGAAACGGGCGAAGAAGTTTTTATTGGAAGAGAATGGGTACAAAATAAAAACTTTAGCGAAGAAACGGCACGACTTGTGGATAAGGAAGTCAAGAATATCGTAAATGAAGCTCGTGAGCGGTGTCATGAACTTTTGCAAACCAATGTGCAACATTTACATGCCATTGCGGATGCCTTGCTTGAGCGTGAAACCATAAGTGGCGAGGATCTTGAGCTGATTATTGAAGGTAAAGCCTTGCCACCATTGGAATTGAAGGACAAAAAAACTGTACCTGCGCAGGAACCCAATTTCACTTTTGGGGATGCCGAAGACTCAGCTGATGCGGGCGATGTACCTTCTGTGGAAACTGAGCAAGAAAAGGCGGTAAGGGGCAGCGAAGAAACCGATACTGCAAAAAAAGATTAATAATGACAAAAGAAAAAATACATTGGGCGTTACGGGGGGGGGAGCGTTTGACGCCAAACCCCTTTGCGCTCATGGGTATTGTGAATATTACGCCCGATTCATTTTCTGATGGCGGCAAGTATGTTCTAGTCGAAGATGCCCTTACCCATGCTCAAACCTTGGCAACAGAAGGAGCGAGGATTTTGGACTTTGGTGCCGAGTCCTCAAGGCCGGGGGCAAAACCTCTTACAGCCGATGAAGAATTGCAAAGGCTCGTACCGGTTCTTAAGGCATATCTTGAGCAAAATTCTGTAGCCACGAGGGCAGAGTCTGCTCCATATATCTGTGTTGATACATATCATGCCAAGACAGCACAAGTTGCCCTTGAAATGGGTGTGCATTGTATAAACGACATTTCTGCATGTGCCTTTGAACCGCAATTACTGGAAATTATATCTCAATTCAAACCGGGCTACGTACTTATGCACTGTATGCATCGACCGGCAGTCATGCAGCAGAACATAAGTTCCGAAAATATAATCCATGCCGTGCATAATTTTTTTGATGAACAACTTAACAGACTTATCAAAGCTGGCCTTCCGGAAGAAAATATTTTACTTGACGTGGGCATAGGGTTTGGCAAGAGTTTAGCGCAAAACATGGAACTTTTGCGGCACATGCATTCATTTAAACAGTTTGGCAGGCCAATGCTTGCTGCCATTTCCATGAAATCACTGCTGCATTCATTTTTAGGATTAAATGTGGAAGATGTACCGGCAAGAAAACATGCAACGTCCTTGGCAACAGCTTTGCTTGCCATGCGAGGTATTTGTTTTCATAGGGTGCATCATGTGGCTGAATGTAGGCAAGCTTTGCAACTTGCGCAAGCCATGCTTGAGTAAGTTTACTTAAGGCTGTTACGGATTCGTTATGTTTGAGCTTTTACATAATTTTGAAATACCGAGAAATATTGACTGGCGAGATTTTTTGGATATTTCCATTATCACTTTCATTATATACCGTGGTATTATTATGATCAAGGGAACTCGCGCCCTTGCCACATTGCTCGGGCTGGGTCTCTTAATCATCTTATATTTTATTTCCATTAAATTAGAGCTTTACTCTGTCCAGTGGTTTTTAGAATATATTGTAGGCTCTTTATTTATTGTTATGATTATCCTTTTTCAGAAGGATATACGTCAAGCACTTGGAGAAATGGGGGCACGCTATTTTTGGGGTAAATCTACATTAAATAGCAATACCGTCGAAGAAGTAGTTTTGGCTTGCACAGAAATGGCACGGTTGAAAATCGGTGCGCTTATTATTATTCAACGTTCGCTTCCCTTGGACGATACGGTACGTCAAGAGGGGACAAGTCTTGATGCTCAGATTTCAAAAAAACTCTTGCTTTCCATATTTTTACACACGTCACCTCTGCATGATGGGGCGGTAATTATTATTAACGGTAGGCTTTCGGCAGCCTCATGTATTTTGCCCTTGGCCGTTGTTAAGGATAAAAACTTTGGAACCCGGCATCGTGCTGCCCTTGGCATTACCGAGGAAACGGACGCCCTTGCCATTGTTGTTTCCGAAGAACGAGGCGAAATTTCCGTTGCTCTAAAGGGTTCTATTAGTTCCAAGATAACACCGGCAAAACTTAGGGAGATCATCAGCGATGCGCTTTAATTTTCCCAGTTTCTCGAATATTAAGAATATAAATTTTCCCATACTGCTTATTTCTTTTATCATTGCCATTGGCGCTTGGTACATAATAACCATAAGCGAACGCACCGATGTCTATTTGCATGTCTTGCTGGATTACCAAAATGCTCCGGAAAATTTAGTGGTTATTGATGGTTTAATCCCCAGTATTGATGTGCAAATTCGAGGTCCTAAAAATCTACTCACAGGGGAGAATTCGAGGAACCCTTCCATAGTGGTGGATCTGTCAAATTTACAAATCGGTAAGAATGTACGTCCTTTTGCCAAGGAAGCTTGGGGAAATCAATATCGAGCTTTTGAGGTGTTGGAAATGGAACCGACGCACCTTGTTATTGAAACAGAGCCTGTGCTTAAACGCTCAGTGATTATAGTTCCGCAGCTTGATGTGAAGCTTGACGACGATTCCTTTAAAGTTGTCGACATTAATCTTTCACCAAGTACAGCTCTTGTTAAAGGGCCACAAAGCACCGTGCAAGCCATAAAAACTCTTGACCTTGACTTGCGCATTGATCCCAAGGAAAAGGCCGGAACGTATACAAAAAACTTTCCCTTGGTCGTTGCGCAAAGATTTACCGACGTTACCCCCAACTCCATAAAGGTTACCTACACCGTTGCCAGCAAGCGTGCTCGCATAAACCTTGAAAAGAGGGTTAGTATTAACGGGCCGGTCAATAATTTTGTTGTGGACCCACAAGAAGTACAATTTGAAGCGGAAATTCCCGAAGGGCTTTTGAAAGATACTGAGTATCACAACAGGGCTATGGCTCGTGTCACTCCTCCCTTACATCTAGATATTGGACAAAGCGCACCGGTCACCTTAACATACAACCTGCCTGATGGCATGACTCTTGTGGATGACAGCCCAAGAACCATAGTCATTACCCGAGTGCAGTAATTCAATTAATCTGATGGTTAATGGCATTTATATTTAGATTGAACGTGAGAAATTTG
>CAYJHK010000085.1:0-8266 GCA_964369515.1 uncultured Desulfovibrionaceae bacterium | reverse complement strand
ACACATCGCGCCTTGCGTTTGAATTTTTTCTTGTATTTCACCCTTTTTGAACGCACTGTTATAGGTTGTGGTTGAAAAAGCACCATCGACTGCGTCAGGCTTGCTTTCAAGCGCACTGCTGCATGTATATCAAGTGCTTTGCATAATTCAAAAAAATGGAAAATGTAGTCTTGACAATGTAGGAAAACGACATAAAATTATGGTATGTAAAAGCGACCAGCAGAAGAGAGGAGACTATGACCACCATAAACTTTGATACATTGGAATACAGTAACTCCTTACAAGATGCAGGAGTACCACAAGGGCAAGCAGAAGCCATAGCAACTGCACAAAGTAAGGCACTAAGGGAAGTTATAAACGCACAGCACTTTGCCACCAAGACAGATATTTTTGAGGTAAGGGCAGAAATTCAAACGGTACGCACTGAATTGAAAGAAGATATTCAAAATGTACGCATGGAATTGAAAGAAGAAATCCAAAATGTACGCATGGAGTTGAAAGAAGAAATCCAAAATGTACGCACTGAATTGAAAGAGGAAATCCAAAATGTACGCACTGAATTGAAAGAAGATATTGCCAACACCAAGCATGAAATAATAAAATGGATGACAAGCCTTATTGTTGCGCTTTTCATTGCCCAAGGAGCCCTTTTCGTGGGTATAGTAGCTTTTATGAAATAAATACGGAGTGATGGTGAAGCTGTGATAAACATATCTTCATAAATAGCCGAAGCTGAAAAATCCATGAAAATGCGTTTTTCAGTGACGACTAATTAATCAGTGTTTCCTCTAGCTAATAATTCATTTATTTTAATTCATTTATGTGTTTTTTCAGTGTCGACTAAATTACGCAGAGTTCTCAATTTATTGATTTTGCTTTATTCAAGGTTGCAGTCCATGCTTAAAAAGCTTCAGTCATGAGTGTGTACTCTCATAATCGGAATCACCTGGTTTTGGCGTTAAACGTGAAAGTAAATTGCACTTACGCCTCAACGGCGGTCGCCTGTTTTCGCAGCCGACATAGCAATTCCAAGTGGAATTGCTATATTTACAATGTCTCCAAAGCTAAAAGTTTGCTATGTTAAAAAATCTACGAGCATTATCTCCGCAAACCTGCCAAAGCTCATGGGGCAGCATATTCAAAGCCTTGGCCATAGCCGCAACGGTGCAGACGGTATAGGCCGGCTCATTGCGCTTACCTCTCCATTCTTGCGGTGTTAGGTAGGGCGCATCGGTTTCCAGCATGATTTTATCCAAGGGAATTTTTCGCACAGCCTCTCGTAATGCTTCATTTTTTGGATAGGTAACCGGCCCGGGTACAGAAATATACCAGCCGTTATATAAAATGCGCTTTACATCCTGAACATCTCCCCCAAAACAGTGCCATAAGAGTGGGTAATCTTTAAATCCCTCTTTTTCGAGAACTGCAATGGTGGCATCGGTGGCATCACGGCTGTGAATGACGACGGGTTTGTCAAGTTTACGTGCAAGGGTAAGTAATTTAACAAAAACCTCCATCTGTACATCTTTTGGGCAATCGTCCCAATAAAAGTCTAATCCAATTTCGCCAAGTGCCTTAAGACGGTTTTCGGTCTTAAAATACTGTTCCATAAGTTCCATGTTTTCCTCATTGCAAAGCATGGCATCGCATGGGTGTATGCCAAGGGCAAAAAAAACTTCCGGATGTTTTGCAAAATATGCTGATCGAGTGGGGAATTCTTGAGGACTCATAAATATATTAATGAGATGACTAATGCCACATGCCTTAGCACGTTCAATAACAGCATCACGGTCTGCATCAAATTGCTTGGAATCGAGATGCGCATGGCTATCCACGCCGCACATGGGTAAAGACAATTCCTCGGCAATAACCTCGGGAGCTTTTGGTGGTTTTCTGGACATAATTTACTTTACTAAATAATTAATTAACAATTCTATATTTATTTTTTGCTTTTCGTCGGAATATTCCTGTGCTGTGGCTGACAAATTCTGACAAATTTCTTTATAAGCTGCGCTGTCTTCGTGCACAAGAACAACGGCTTGTTCAAGGGCAAGTGTCGCCGCAAGTACGTGTGCATCTTCCACATAAAAACCATTACCCCCAAAACCTCTTTCCGACAATTCAAACCAAGGCTTGGCAAGATAGGGCATCTCTGAATCTGTAATATTAAATTGACGCATGTAATCCCAGCCGCCAAATCCGGTAAAGCCTACCGGAATACAACCCGATGCCATGGCTTCCAGCGGAGGCAGCGGACAGCCTTCTGGAAATCCCGTAACAAGAAAAATATGGCAAGTTCGAAGGATATTAGCTACTTCATGGTGAGGTACACGCTGGATGGGCACAAATTGAATGGGGATGTGCGGATAAAGCCGACTCATGCGTTGTTGCAATGCATCGTTAACAAGCTCGCCAAAAACTTTATTTTTTCGTGGCATCCACGCTATGCGTATGGGGTTATTTTTTGTGCGCTCACCCAAAGGATTTTTCGGTAGCGTATAGAAAAGATTTAAATCAATGCCCGGACGCACAATGGGTCCGTCTTTACCGGTAATTTCACGTACAAAATTACGCACCGGTTCAGATACGTACATAAACTCTACGGGCAAATTTTGCCAAAAAACGTTCTCCGGCAAGGTACGCAGGGAAAAAGCCCAATTTTGAATGTACATTATACATCGAGCACCGGCTTTTATGCCCACAACAAGGGCATTGGTCCAACCGTCCGGAACAATCCACACATGTTCGGGGCTAAGCTCCAAGCTTGACCAGTGAACAATGGGTATGGTGGTACGGTCATAAACCTCTGAATAACCGATGAAATCAAGCTCACCATCATGGACAACAAAATGGACTGTATGTCCTAAGCTAGCCAAATGATTGCCAATTTGAATAAGCACCAACATTCCACCACTTAAATGCGGAAGGGGGGGGAGAAATATAGCTATTGTTTTTTCCATATCTAAAATATAGTTTAATTTCGGCGCCAAATCAAGTAATTTAACACCCATTTTTCTTTTGTTAATTAATGAGATATTTAAGAAACACTGATTAATAATTTTTTGAGGGGGGAAGGGGAACTTTTGCGATTGCTCAAAGCTTTGGCCAAAAGCTTCACCTTCTCCCCTCAAACTCCACCCATCCCCTCAAAACTCTTTTATTATTGTAGTATTTAGCGAACTAAGAGCTCTGCACAATTCAAAAATGGACGGAAACACGACTTGCTTGGGGGGAAACCCACTCCCAACTCTGTATATGGAGTAAAATGAAAATTTCACACAAAATTGGGGATATACCCTCAACAAAAAATTAGGGCTTTAAGTATGCAAAACCTGCTCTTTGCAAGTCTACAATTTCCACAATACCTGCGGGTACTATTTCAATAAAATCAGGAATATCTTCAGCTGTAATTTTATGCTTCTCAAGGGCGTTCTTGCAGGCTTTAAATACTACACCTGCTTCTGAAAGTTCTTTTATTCTTACAGCGTGGGATTCGCTCTTCGGCAGATAGAAGGGGACAGCACCGCCATTTGCCACCATAATAACAGTATATTCGTGTTCTGTCAGAGCTTTTTTATAGTTAATAATATTGGTTAGAGCCATGCTCATGCGAGCAGCATCTGCCAAATCCACATGTACTAAAAGGTCGTAGTGCATTTTTACTCCTCAATGTTATTTGTTAACAGTTTTTGTGTTCAGCCTTAAGTTGGCCACAAGCAGCATTAATATCCTGCCCCTTACTCTTGCGAATAATAGCAGTAATATTTTTATCCCATAAAATCCGCTCAAAGGCAAGTATTTGTTCTTGTGAAGGTGCTTTGTATGGTGCGCCCTCCGAAGGGTTGTAGACTATAAGGTTCAGCTTTCCTTTGACTTTTGCCACAAGTTTGGCAAGCTGGCGTGCGTGTTCGACGCCGTCGTTGACACCTCCGAGTAATAGATATTCAAAGGTAATGCGTTCACGAGTTTTAAGAGGGTAGGAAGCAAGTGCCTGCATTAAATCATTTAAATGCCAATGGGCAGCCTTTGGCATAATGGCTTGCCGTATGTTTTGCGTAGGTGCATGGAGAGAGATGGCAAGAAAGGCAAGACCGCTTTCGCCAAGCTCTTTGAGACCTTTTTCTATGCCGCAGGTGGAAACGGTGATACGTCGTGGTGAAAAGTTTAAACCGTGGTCATCATTGAGACTTTGCAAAGAGCGCAGCATTTCTTTGAGGTTGAGCAAAGGTTCACCCATTCCCATAAAGACAAGGTTGCGCAATTTTGGATGATCCGGCCTCGTGTCACCTAAATAGTCTCGAGCCACAAGGATTTGCCCAAGAATTTCGGCATGTGTCATGTTGCGTTCAAAGCCCATGGTTCCGGTGCTGCAAAAGCTGCAAGCCATGGCGCAACCCACCTGCGACGACAAGCATTGCGTTAAGCGTACATTGCCGTCACGGGCAGTGGAGGGTATGAGCACTGTTTCAACCTGCGCTCCGTCAGCCAAGGTGAGCAAGAACTTTACTGTTCCGTCCTTGCTCTTTTGAACCGTGGCAATACTTGGCCAAGTAATCTGCGCACATTCTGTCAATTTAGCCCGTGTTGATTTTGAGACATTACTCATGCACTCAAAATCACGAGCCATTTTTTGCCAAAGCCATTGCCAAACTTGCAAAGCTCGAAATTTCGGTTCACCCATTTCGAGCATAAAAGTTTGAAGCTCAGGCAAAGTTAACGATAAGATGTCAACCATTGAATATCATTAACCCACAGTTTTTTGAGCATAGGTACGGACAAAATCTATGGCGCTGACCGAGTCAGTTACTTCTCCGGCAATTTGTGCTTGTAAGAGAGCTTCACGTAAAACGCCAATCATAGGTCCCGGCGGTAAGTTTGTGTGCTGCATGATTTCATTACCGTTGAGCAGCGGTTCAAGCATTTGTTCAGGTGTTTCGGCACGTTCAAGGTATTTTAAGTTATGATTAAAATAGGTATAGGAACCACCTCGAGCCTTGAGGTCTGCCTTGGTCATTTCAATAAGACGTGGGTATTCATCGATGGATTTAAACCGCCTGATGCCACGGTCGGTGAGCATGGACTGAAAGCGTATTTGGTGACGCACCAAATGGCATATTAAGTCAATATCTTCCGCTAAGAAATGTAGCCTGCGCAGTATTTTTCGAGTTACTTTTGCGCCAATGCGGTGGTGCTGATAAAAAGTCCACTCGCCGTCATGGAATTGTGCGGCGTATAACTTACCAACATCATGGAAGAACATAGCCATTGTTCCCAGCCAATCGTGACAAAACTCTTCTTCGGGATAGGCTTTCATGGCGGCGATTGTATGTGAAAACACGCTTTTATAAGAGCCGTCTTCATTAACACTTTGCGCTATGCAAGACAGCGATGCAACTTCAGGCACAAGCCCTTGTAAGATGTGTGTGTCATAAAGTAATTGTACGAATTTCCACATGGATTCGGCCGAAACCTTGCGCCATTCATCCATTATGTTTTGCGTGGATACATAATCCAAAATCCGTGAACCTGCACGCACAATGGCAGCCCATGTATTGGGGGTTACCTTCAAGTCAAAATTTGCCGCAAAGCGTAAGGCTCGAATGCCTAGAATGTAATTACTTCTGAGCATTTCGTCGGGAATTCCGGCTAGAGAAATGGCACCGCTTTGCAAATCCTCAAAACCGTCATAGGCGTGTTCTTCGTCATTATTGCGAAAGCGAGTAAGGTAGGTGTCGATGCGCTTACTAAAATCAACGTGCGCCACCATGCGAGGTGCGATTTTCAATTGCGCTCGCTCCGGATGTGCCACATCATCTTGAGGAATGGGATAAAAACAAAAGGTGTAATCGCCTTCACGAAGACGCCCCACATAGGATGGATTATCGTCCGCTTCCATGTTGGGAAATATTTTTTGTAATGTTTTGTAATCGGGTTCACAGGCTATATCTATGATAATAGCTGTTTCAGTGCTTAAAAGTCGCTCCTGCAACGGTGCATTGATAATATGTGCATCATAACCGTTGCGTAAAATAGTTTTACAAATGCCTTTGGCGTCTAAAAAAGCTTGTTTCATGTTTTCTCTCCTTAATGAGGGAAATGTTCCCCTGTCAATCACTGTTTTTAGCGTAAAAGTCAAGTGTAAATACAAGGAATTTCGTAACTAGCGCAACGGATATTTTACTGTAACTTATATTACATTCAAGAAAAGTTCCCTTCAAGCGCAGAAAAATGTTGGCTAAATGCTTTACCATCGAGAAGCTTTGTTCTATTATCCGGCCTGTGACAAGTATATTTTTGTATACATGTTTTTATATAAATAAATCATGCTATTTAATTCGGTATTTTACAGAAAATACAATGGATGGAAAATGAAAAACTCAAAACTTCTTAATCTCATTACCAAAGCTCGGAGCAACGTTTATCAAATAAGTTCGCCCACTCCTTTGGAGTTATACCCACAAGAAGGGGGCGGAATGTTGCTTTTAAAACGTGAGGATCTTTCGCCTGTGCATTCGTACAAATGGCGAGGAGCTTATAATTTTATGGCCTCGCAAGCACCCTCCACCTTATCAAAGGGAGTGGTGACCGCATCTGCCGGAAATCATGCGCAAGGCGTGGCTTTGTCAGCTGCCCGTCTTGGTGTCAAGGCTCGCATCACCATGCCAACAACGGTAGCCCGTATGAAAGCCCATGAAGTACAAAGGCTTGGGGGCGATGCCGTCGATATTGTCATCACCGGAGATACCTTTGACGATGCACGTAGGGCTGCCGGAACCGCCGCTTTGGAGCTTGGTATGCTCTATGTTCCGCCTTACGACCATCCCTTGGTTGTGGCAGGTCAAGGCACCATCGGCGATGAATTGCTCATGGGTTCCGTTTGGCCTGATGTGGTATTTTTGCAAATAGGCGGCGGTGGATTTGCAGCCGGAGTGTCGGCCTTTTTGAAGGCAAATGCACCTGATATTACCATTATTGGTGTCGAAGGCGAAGGCCAAGCCAGTATGCAAGCTTCCGTTAACGCCGGTCATCTCGTGACCCTACCGCAAATTGACGTTTTTTGCGATGGTACGGCAGTGAAGCGTGTGGGGAGTTATCCTTTCCAGATTTGCAGCGAATATATTGATAGCTATGTAACCGTTTCCAATGACGATGTTTGCGCTGCCATCCAAAAAATTTGGGAACTGGCTCGCACCATTGCCGAGCCATCGGGTGCTCTTGGCGTGGCTGCCTACTTGAAAATGCAAGAGGAGCTTCGGGGAAAGAACGTGGCCTGTATTGTGTCCGGAGCCAATATGGATTTTACACGCCTTTCGTGGATTGCAGGGCGTGCCAGCATTGGGGCAACGCTGAAGCGGTGTTATGAAATCAGCATACCGGAAAGGGCAGGTGCCATGCTGCATATGCTCAACGATGTGCAGGAACTCCAGCTGAATATTGAGGATTTTCTTTACGGAAAGCATCATGACAACAAGGCCAAGCCTGTCTTTGGCTTTAAAGGTACGCCGCAAAAACTTGACGAGTTGGAAAGTTTGCTGACTCGCAAAGGTTATGAATTTGAAAATGTAACCAGCCGTGAAGATGTGGCCTTTCGCATTATCAATTTCAACGCTGATCTATGGCATAATCCGCTTATGGCACGCATTGAATTTCCCGAACGCCCGGGTGCGCTTTTGGAGTTTATGGAAGATGTCTCACGCCTAAGCAATATATGCTATTTTAACTACGGAAACAGCGGTGAAATGGTGGGGCGTGCGCTCATGGGCTTTGAATTTGAAACATTGGAAAAACGTGAAGCTTTTCTGGCGCATATGCGTATTGAAGGGCCATTCCTACAAGAGATTGACTTGGCAAGTTTTGTCAAAAAATAAAAGCTTGCATTACGCCACGGCATTGATTCTAATTTGAGGTGTTTTTTGTGGGGGGGAACTTTTGCTAGTGCCAAAAAGCATCCCCCAAGGTTACATTTTACACTATCTAGCTATTTCAATGTGTTACATGTCTTAGTTTGACCCGAGTTTTTGTTGAACCCATCATCGGGCACCTTAAATCGGATAGTTGCCTTGGGAAAAACAAACTGTCCGGAATCGAGGGCGATAGCTTCAATTTAATGTTTAGCTGCATAGCTTTTAATCTACGCAAGGTGTTGAAAAGGCTGAAAAGCCTTGTCATATATTTTTTTTACGCCTATTTCTTGGTGCAGCTACTACCACAGCCACGTGATTCTAATTTTGTAAAAATTTTCTTGGGGGAGGGACCTTTTTGGAAA
>CAYJHK010000084.1:0-8335 GCA_964369515.1 uncultured Desulfovibrionaceae bacterium | reverse complement strand
TTCCTGAAATTGACAAAATACATGGATTGCTTCGCTGCGCTCGCAATGACTTTCGACATAAAATCAAGCTATTGCGAGGAGTGAAGCTTTGATGCAATCCATGCCTTTTTGAATTGTGCAAAGCTCTTAAAGGGAAATTTTCCCCCCAAATCTCACCCAAGAAATTCTACAAATTGTTACCACATTACAGCTTGACCCATGTACAGTAAAAAAAGTATATAGCTTTAGCAGCCTGTTAAGGAAACGCTGATTAAGAGCTTGTCCGTAAATAAATGTAGCGTGAGGCGAGTACAAGGAAAAGTGCATTTTTGCGAAGGGAGTGTATCCAGAAAAACATACTCAACCTGAGAAAAAATGTGCTTTGACGCAGTAATCGTCCACGGTACGTTATTTACGGATAAGCTCTAAATTAACTTTGCAATACTGCATTGCTCAAAGCTTAATCGAATAGTAGCTTTCTTGTGGAATTTTGTTTTTTTCAAATTAAATTGACCTCAATTAATACTTATGCAAAAATTCATATAATATATAACATACTGGAACCTTCATGCAAGAGACGAATACAACCAAGGTGTCACGCCTATCTTTATTAGAAAATCCCAACGAATTACAGCATATGGATTTACAAGAGCTTACCGAGCTTTCGCGAGAAGTGCGTGAGCGTATCATTGAAGTAGTGGCAAAAAACGGCGGACATTTAGCCCCATCGCTGGGCGTTGTGGAACTGACTCTTGCATTATTGCACTGTTTTGATGCCGAAAATGATAAGTTTATTTGGGATGTTGGGCATCAAAGTTATGCATGGAAATTACTAACGGGGCGTGCGGATGCCTTTTCGAGCTTGCGTACCCTTGGGGGCATTTCCGGTTTTCCCAAGGTAAGCGAAAGTCCTTACGATCATTTTGGCGTTGGACATGCTTCCACGTCCATTTCCGCCGGACTTGGCATGGCTATGGCGCGCGATTTACGGGATGAAAACCATCGTATTGTCACCGTCATCGGCGACGGCGCCCTCACCGGTGGACAAGCACTTGAGGGTTTGAACCTTGCCGGACATATGGGGAAGCGATTTATTGTCATCTTAAACGATAACGAAATGTCCATTTCTCCCAATGTGGGTGCTTTGTCACGTTTTTTGAGCCGCAATCTTTCACGGCGCTGGGTACGGCAAATGCGCAAGGATGTGCTGGCATTTCTGCGCTCGGTTCCACGCATCGGAAATAATCTAGCCACCTATGCCTTGCGGGGCGAGTGGTCTTTCAAGTCATTTTTCACACCGGGAATGCTCTTTGAGGCATTTCGCTTCAACTATATCGGACCTGTGGACGGGCATGATTTGGCGGCCTTAAAAAAGCATTTGCACATGGCATCTGCCGTTGAAGACGGACCTGTGCTCTTGCATGTGCTGACGCATAAAGGCAAAGGCTACGCACCTGCCGAGGAAGATCCCACGCATTTTCATGGGGTTGGAGGCTTTGATGTGCAAACAGGAGCCCTGCCGGCCAAGGGTGACAATATTTCCTTTACGGATGCCTTCGCACGATGTTTGGTGGATATTGCCAAGGACAACGAGGACATTGTGGGAATTACCGCTGCCATGCCTGAAGGGACGGGGATGCAGGCTTTTGCTATGCACTTTCCGGATCGCTTTGTGGACGTTGGCATTTGCGAACAACATGCGGTGACATTTGCCGCCGGCCTTGCCATACAGGGCAAACGTCCGGTGGTGGCACTGTATTCTACTTTTTTGCAAAGGGCTTATGACCAAGTGGTACATGATGTGTGTTTGCAAAATCTGCCGGTGATTTTTTGCATCGACCGTGCGGGACTTGTGGGCGAAGACGGCCCCACCCATCACGGCGTGTTTGACGTTGCCTATTTGCGACACATCCCTAATCTACAATTTCTTGCGCCACGAGATGAGGCCATGTTGTGTCATGCGCTGTATACTGCCAGCGTGCAACCTGGGCCTGTGGCTTTGCGTTATCCACGCGGGCTTGGGGTTGGTATGCCCTTACCGCAAACATATACAAGACTTACGCCGGCTGAAGGTGAAGTTTTGCACAAGGGCGAACATATTGTCATTATTGCGCTTGGAAGCTGTGTGCATTATGCCATGAAGGCTGCTGCGGATATTGCGACAACGTATGGGAAAAATGTCACGGTTTTTGACCCTATTTGGATAAAACCCTTGCCGGAAAGACAGATTTTAGAACTTGTAAATGCACACGAACATGTTATACTTGTGGAAGAATGTTCGCTCATGGGTGGATTTTCTTCGGCGGTTGTGGAAATACTTGTGGATAAGCAAGCCCTGCAAGACAAAAATGTGTACAGAATTGGCATTGAGGATGCTTTTGTTGAGCACGGTAAGCAACAAATCTTGCGCACCCAAGTGGGACTTTCGGCGGAAAATATTGTGAATATCATTAAGGAAATACCCGGATTTTGTGCTTAACAGTCCGTTGAAAAAATCTGTTCCAAAAAGTCTTTTAATAAAATGTTAACTTTATCGTTTTCCTACAGGTTGTTCAAAAAGTGTAAGATACGAGGAAGACGAAGTTTTTTTGCGTAGGGAGTGTATACAGACATACATGACCGGAGCAAAAAACGAGTCTGACGAAGTAGATTGCACTTTTTCAACAGCCTGTTAAACATAAGTGTAGGAGTTAAACCATGCCGGATACGCAAAAGACGACAGCAAATACAGAAACGCCTCAAGATCAAAATGCTGCAACGCAAACCGAGGCTTCGCAACAAGCGGAAGCTACAGCGCAAGCGCCTTCACGTTTTGCTTGGCCTTTATTTTGGGCATTTTTCCTTATTCTGGCCTTGCTTATTTTATTTGCGTGGATAGTGTGGCGTGAACGTCAAGTACAAGAATTGCAGTTCAAAAAAGATAATGTGCTTGTGCTTGAATTACAACAGAAAAACAGCGCATTGGAGGCAGAAATTGCGGCTCTTGATGCTCTCTTGGCCTACGACCCTTGCCGCATCCTTGAGCTTTTGCAACATGCTCAAAATAATGGAGGAATGCTCGAAGGCTTCACCATGCCCATGGTGTTGACAACTCCCATTGTCTATGTTGGCGATGAAAAAGCCGAACAAATAAAGCTTGAGCTAAAAAAAGCTGCCACTGAAAAAACTGCCACTGAAAAAGCGAAAACTGATGCTCAACAAGAAGATGTAAACAACAAAACCGAAGTACCGGCAGTAGCACCCCCTCATCCATCGATACAGTCAACGCAGTCAAAGCAAGACAAGGACGCATCGGCATCGACGCAAACTCCAGCGCAGACTCCGACAGTGACACCGCCCATAGTCTACACAAATGAGGAACCGGCACCGCCCCCCCCTCCCCTCACCCATAACAAAACAGGGGGTGAGTAAATCATGTCAGGTCTCTTTATCACCACCTCGCAACGTTCGCTCATGCGCCCCTTGGCCTGCCAAGGCATCTTGGTGACCGATTGCTTTTATCAAATATCATCGCTCCTACGAAACCTAAGCCCTCAGCATATTGCACTTTTGGCTGAACCGGTACACAGCACGGGGCAAATGGGACGTGAAACCATCGACTGGTATGCCTCACCTGCGTGTGGACATGGCGATTTGCGCAGTTTGAGTTCCTTACCTCCCGAAGAGCGTGAGAATTATTTAAATTATATCCACGACTTAGCCTCTGACATCTTGGCAACTTCCACAAGTCTTGCCCAAAGTGACGACCAAAGACAACGCCTTTCCGCCGAAATGCTGCGCCTTGCCCTACAACATCCAAGCGAAGAAGACATCTGGCTGCTTGGTGACCAACCCATTGTGGTCAATTGGGGCTTTGCCTCCGGCACCATGGGAGCGCAACCCGAAGACTTAACACGAAAAGTTATGCCTCCGGCCGAGCGTCGCTTAACAGGAGCCGAACAAGTGGCCATGGCCGCCGCCGCAGCCAAGGTGGCAGAAGAAGAACAAACACGAAAAGATGAGCAAGTACGAGTCTTTAGCGGTTGTCTCATTTGGCTGCTTCCCTTATTGCTCTTGCTCTTATTGCTACTGCTTTTGCTCAGCGCACTTGGGCTTATTCCTTACAATCTGCCCTTGCCAACGGCCTGCGTTGCGGAAAATAAACATACGCTGGTTATTGTTAACGAAAAGAATAAAGAAGCGGAACTGCTTAAAATCATCCAAGAAAAACGTGAGCAACTCCTGACTCTTGCCGCCTTGTGCCCTCCCGATCCAACACAGCAAGTGGTGGCTAAGCGTCCTCTAAAGATGCCCGTATTTACACCCGAGAAAAAACCTGAAGCGCAAGTGGTTGGGAAGCGTCCTTTAAAGATGCCCATATTCAAAAAACCTGAGGAACCGGTGCCGGCTCCCATAGAAAGGCCGGCTGAAAAACCGGATCCCGTAACAAAGCCTGTGCCCGAACCGAAAAAAGAAGCACCCAAGAGGAATTCCGATTCGTTGGAGATCCCCAAGGATGCCAAGAAAAAAAATGACCTCTCCTTCCTCGAAGGCTGCTGGATAAGCGAACGTGGTCTTGTCAATGCACGCACACGCCGCCCCATCGTTGTGGAATATTGCTTCAATAAAAATGGACGTGGTCGGCGCATCATCAGAGAATCACGGGGAATGATTTGCACCGGCAGCGTGAATGCTCGCTTTAGCAGCAACACCACCCTTTCCATGACCGCCCCCGAAGCCCGCTGCCCACGGGGTTCGTCATATGTCGGGCAAAAAGTGCAATGCAGCGGCAATGAAAACAGTACCATATGCCGTGGACGGGAAAACAACTCCGACACGCACTGGGACGCCAAATTCCGTAGGAAGTAATTTATGAATACAAAACATACATATATCAGCCTTATACCCGGCGGCTGTCCGCAATTTCTCGATTTTGAAATATCGCTGGCAACGCTGCCCCGTATGCGTCGTTCCTTCAAAGAAGAAAAACGTAGCGAAAAAGATGGCTCAAAATACAATTATGAGCACTTTTTGCGCTGCCTCGACGACGAAGACGGCGTTTTTGTGGATCAATTGGACGGAAAAGCTTGCGATGCCGATTATAGCTTCGACACTCGCAATGCCATAAAAATTTGGCAAGATACGTGGGTACCCATTCCGTTTTTGCGCACCCGTGGACAAAAATGGCCTGACGGCGGCGAGCGTTTTGAATACGGCCCGTCCAATTGGGTACGGGCACGCATGACGCAAAAAGATAATGATACCCTAGTCTTAACCATTGTTTTTGATACAAATGTGGAGGATTTCCCAACTCATTTAGCACAAAATGCGCCAAACCCAACTGCGAAGAATACAGACAATACGGACAATGCACAAGAACATGCAAAAAACGTCTCCGGTACCGGCGGCGACTATACCGGTGAACAGTATTATGCCCTCGCCCCCCGTGATGTCATGGCACACGGCAGCTTTGCCCTTGCGTCGCATGTCCGTGATAATGCATGGTTTTTAAATGCTTCTTGGGTGGATCAATGGCTCATGAACATTTATGATGCCCATTGCACCAAGCATTATAAAAAGCGTGGCTCGTGGAAGGATGACGAAGAATTTGTCTTAAAACATCTTGCCAGCTATCTGACGTGGCTGGAAGTGGTGAAAGAACCGCTCGCTTCCGTCAATGTGCAAGTCATCAATCCTGAGCGTGAGCAGCCGGTGGAGGTGGACCTTATCCTTGATATAGGCAATTCTCGCACCACGGGTATCTTGGTGGAAACCCTGCCCGGACGCATAACCAATCTCAACGATTCCTACCTCTTGGAACTGAGAGACCTCTCCCGTCCGCACCTAATCTATAACGACCCCTTTGAAACTCGCATTGAATTTGTAGAGGCGGATTTTGGCGATGATGCCCTCAGTCGACGTTCGGGGCGGCGCACTCCGGCCTTTGCGTGGCCGTCGTCGGTGCGTGTGGGAGTTGAGGCAGCTCGCCTTGCAACCCACGCCGTCTGCGCCGAAGGCTCCACAGGCATGTCCAGCCCCAAACGCTATTTGTGGGACGAACGCCCATGGCAACAGTCGTGGCGTTATAATACCGGCGGCCCCCACGAACCCATGGTCACCCGTGGGCTTTTTCCACGCCAAGTCAATAGGGAAGGCACGCCGCTATGCTGTTTTGGCGATGCTTTATTCAAAAATTCTCCATCATTGCGCCACCAAGACCAAGAGCCGGCCTTTGAGTCCTTGTTCACCCGCTCTTCACTCATGCTGTTTATGATGGGAGAAATTTTAACCCAAGCCCTTGTAACCATTAATGCCCCCTCCACTCGTGCCAAGAGGGAACTGCCCAATATGCCACGACGTTTGCGGCGCATTATTTTCACCGTACCAACCGCCATGCCTGTAGCCGAAAAACGTATCTTTAGACGCTGGGTAACATGGGCGGTGCGTGTGGTTTGGGAAGCCCTTGGCTGGAGCCCTTGGTATGTGGGTCTGAAAGAAAGGGCAAGCTCAAATGCCAGCGACTACCGCACAAGTCCGCAAGTGCGCTGCGATTGGGACGAGGCATCTTGCTCACAAATTGTATATATTTACAATGAATTAGCTCTTAAATACCATGGAGATGCCCACCATCTTTTCAGCCTGCTTGGCAAAACACGCCCCGAATATGCCCACAAACCTTGTATGCGCATAGGTTCCATTGACGTGGGCGGCGGTACCATGGATTTATCCATAGCCACCTACGAACTGGCCAGCGGCGAAGGCGATACGGCACGTATCATTCCGCACATGGAATTTCGAGACGGTTTCAACATCGCCGGCGATGAAGTCTTGCGAGACATGGTCAGTCAACACATCGTCCCCTGTCTCATGGAAGCCTTTGGCAAAGCCGGCGTCACCGACACACGCACCCTACTCGGCTTGCTCTTTGGACGAGATGCCATCGGTGTATCGCAAAAGCAACGTAACCTACGTGCACGCTTTGTGCGCCAAGTGGCTGTGCCCATTGCTGTGGGTATGCTGGCACTTTGCGAATTACTCTATCAAAACACCACGGAAATTCAAGAAAATCATGCGCCCTTTGCCTGTCGTTTCAGTGATTTTTTCCAAGCCGCCAAAAAAGATCTTTCCTTGGAAAATGACACTCAGGACGAAGACAAATACGTCCCCTTCGCCATTTTGAGCGATTTAATTAACTTACCGGACTCTTTCTTCTATCCCATGCCCCAAGAGCACATCATTACTGAGGTTGAGCAATGCGTAAAAAGCTTTTTGCCGCCGAATGCGGAATTTTCCTTGATGGATGTGGAGCTGCGCATCAACCCAAGTGCTGTGGAAAATACCATTCGCTCCACCCTTGGGCCGGCGCTGGCTGCGCTGTGCGAG
Organism: uncultured Desulfovibrionaceae bacterium; assembly: GCA_964369515.1. Classification (GTDB taxonomy): domain Bacteria; phylum Desulfobacterota; class Desulfovibrionia; order Desulfovibrionales; family Desulfovibrionaceae; genus CAYJAD01. The sequence goes on along the minus strand of CAYJHK010000084.1, from coordinate 994 downwards.
ATGGTGCATCTGCTTGAATGTGACATACTTATGCTCACCGGAAGGCCAAGTGCATGGAATGGCATTGTGGCCCCGGTGCTGGCAAAATTACCCGTACCCATGCATCGGATTTTGCCCATGCGACAGTACCATGTGGGCAATTGGTACCCATTTGCCGACGTTCACGGACGCATCACCGACCCCAAAACCACTGTGGTTGTCGGTGCCATTCTCTGCGCACTGGCCGAAGGACATCTTGAAGGATTTTCCTTTGATGTGAGCAACTTACAACTTTCTTCTACGGCTCGCTATGTGGGCGAAATGGACATAAACGGACAATTACGCCGTCCGAAGGTGTGGTTTGAAGTGGACGTGGACAGCAAGGACAGCGTGGAGCTTGAACGAGTGGTGAGCTTTGGCGGCCCCCTCCCCATCGGTTACCGGCAAGTAGATGCCGACCGCTGGCCTTCCACACGCTATCACCTCTTGACATTTACCACCGAGGCTGCTCGGCGCAGGGCTTCGGGACGTCTACCCTATCAGGTGGAAGTGCGACTTAATGTTTCAGACATTTGGGACAATAATGACGATCGTGACGAGGGCGAATTTACCATTGACGGTATCACCGATAAAGAAGGAAATACGGTGAATAAAAGCGATTTAACCATACGCTTACAAACATTGCCCCTTGATGAGGGGTATTGGTTAGACACCGGTATCATCAGTAGCACCTAGCAGTGCGTTGAAAAAGTACCATCTGCGGCGTCAGGCTTGCTTTTTGCTCCGGTCGAGTATGTTTTCTGGATACACTCCCTTCGCAAAAAGCTTCGCCTTCCTTGCATCTGGCACTTTTTGAACGCACTGTAAGTGGATTGTTGTTTCATAGCAGGTGATTGAAAATGAAAAGCTCATCTGCACAATCCATGTTTTTTGTCAATTTTAGGAATTGCGCAGAGGTCTTTATGGAAACACTGATTAATTATTTTTTTGAGGGGGGAAGGGGAACTTTTGCCAA